>JBGTAT010000223.1:0-2122 GCA_041749755.1 Terrimicrobiaceae bacterium
CTGAGCCGGCTCATGCTGAGCGTGGTCGCGGTGCTGGAGGCAAGGCCGCCGGCGATCCCGGTGAGGGCAATTCCCCGCGAAGCTCCGAGGACCCTCACAGCAATGTACCCGGCAAAGCCGAGTCCCGAGACGATGACGACCATCAGCCAGATCGACCGCGGGTTGAACGCACCCATGGGCCCGAGATCGCGGTCCGGGACCAGGGGGAGCACGGCGCCCGTGACGGCGAGGAACTGGAGGGCCATCCGGGCGTCCTCCGCCGTGAAGTTGCGGGAGAGCGCGTGCAGGGACGGCTTGGCCGCCAGGAGGAGGAGCGTGCCCACGGTGACGACGAGGGCAACACGGGCTTCGCCGGCTACGACGAGCCCGCCAAGCATGTAGGTGAGCAGGCCGGTCGCCGCCGTCGTGAGCCCCGCTCCGGGGTTCGTGCGGCTCCCATGATACAGGAAGATCCCCAGCCAGCAGATCATGGCAAAAATCCCGGCGACAAAAACATGCGGCTGCCCGTGGGATGAAAGGAACGCGGCGACCGCTCCGAGCAGGGCCCAGAACGTAAACGTGCGCACCCCGGCAGCAACCCGCTTTTCGGGCTGTTCGAGCTGGCGCTCCCACTGGCGTTCCAGTCCGATCAGGGCTCCCAGAGATCCGCTGACAACCAGGCTGATCAACAAGCTGTTCATGGGCCTAGGAAAGTATGCACCCCACATCGGCGGAATGCAACGTCTTGCCCGGCGGCCGACGGGAGGGCGCATCTCCGAAAGTTGCAAATAGCAAGAACGAGCACACCGGCGCTGGAGGGACGACCTCCGTGTCGTCCGACTTTGTCTGCTCCGCAAGCAGATAAGTGGGCGCTGACGGAGCAGAGCCCTCCAGGGAGAACGAACGCGCCAGCGCTGGCGGGACGCCCATGCTGCTTGGGGTCCTGTCGCTCCTGTTGCAACTTTCGGAGAGGCGTCCCTACGGAACGATCTCGGACCCGATGCCTGCGTTGGTAAAGATCTCCAGCAGGAGCCCGTGCTGGACGTGGCCGCCAATGAGGTGGATCTTTTTGACGCCCTTCTTCAAGGCGGAAGCGGCGGACTGAACCTTCGGGATCATGCCGCCCGCGATCACTTTTTGTTTGATGAGCGATTCCGTCTGCCCGGAGGTCAGGGACGGGATGAGCGAGCTGCGGTCATCGGGGTCGCGCATGATTCCCGGGACGTCGCTGACAAAGATCAGTTTGGTCGCCTGAAGCTCGGCGGCCAGAGCGGCGGCGGCCACGTCGGCATTGATGTTGAGCACCGTGCCCTCCTTGGTCGCCCCGATCGGGCTGATGACCGGCACGATCTCCTGGGAGAGGAGGCGGCGGATTTCGTCGGTTTTCATCTCGGCCGCCTCGCCGACAAAACCGATGTCCATCTCACCGCTACCCTCGACCTTCTGCGGCGGGAGCCGGCGGGCGAGGAAGACCGATTTTCCTGAGATCCCCTGCGCGCGGCCGCCGTACTCCTGAATCGTCGTGACGATCTGCGGGTTGATGTCCCCATCGAGAGTCTCCTCGACGATCTTGATGGCCGCGGCGTCGGTGACCCGGAGGCCGTTGACAAATTGCGCCTTGAGCCCGGCATCGCGCATGCGCGAGGTGATCGCCTTCCCCCCGCCGTGCACCAGCACCGGGTTGATGCCGACGGCCTCGAGGAAGACGACGTCGCGGAGGAACTTCTCCACGATTTCGTCGTCTTCCATCGCGGCCCCGCCATACTTGATGACAAACGTGTGCCCGCGGAACTCCTGGATGTACGGCAGGGCTTCGATCAGGCTCTCGGTGCGGGCTTCAGGTGTCAAAATCATCTATTCCCCCAGGTTGAGCCGGACATATTCCTCCGTCAAATCCGTAGTCCAAACGACATGCGATGCCTTCCCGAGCTTGAGGTCGACCGTGACCCGGAACGCCTTCTTGGCCGCGATCTGGCGGAGCTTCTTGACCGGAGTGCGGGAGACGACCCCATCGACGGCAACCGGCAGCGCATCGTAAAAAATGTCGGTTTTTGCCTCGTTCATTTTGGCGCCGCTGTACCCGACCGCATCGAGGATCCGGCCCCAGTTCGGATCCCCGCCGGCCCACGCGCATTTGACGAGC
>JBGTAT010000224.1:0-2587 GCA_041749755.1 Terrimicrobiaceae bacterium
GGCTGCCGCCGACCCCGGGTTCCGGCTGTCGCGCCACATCGCGTCCCTGCAGCCGACATTCCGGCTGACGATCCCCAATGCCCCGCAGATGAGCCTGCTGCGGGATTATCCGTGGCTGGTCCCGGACGGCGAGGTCGCCAACCCGCCCGCGTGGACGATCTCGTTTACCGGAAATGGATTTCCCATCCGGGCCGTGGCTGCGCCGCGTCCGGTCGCGCAGCCGGAGGTGGATTGGATTGCGGAGTCCCCGTTTGCCTGCGCCCACATCACGCGCGGCCTCGTCGGGGGGACGCACGCCGCCCCACGCCTCACCGCCTCCGGGCTTCGCTTCGTCAGCCTTCTCACGGCCGGCCTGGGGCAGCCACAGGGTGCTGTGAAATCGAGCCGGTAAGGATCCTGTCCTCCGGGAAAAGGAATTTCGGCTCCGGGCTTCCCACGGTTTCCGGTCCTGTGGTAGCGTCCCGCGCATGCCACAGGGAAATGACCAGCTCACGGGGAAAAAGGCTTTTCAGATCAACATGGACCGCCGGTACTATGGGACGTTTGCCGAGATCGGGGCCGGGCAGGAGGTGGCGAGAAGGTTTTTTGCAGCCGGCGGCGCGGCCGGCACGATCGCGAAGACGATCTCCGCCTACGACATGTCGTTCAGCGACGCGATCTACGGGGCCTGCGGAAGGTACGTGAGCCGCGCGCGCCTCGACACGATGCTCACCCACGAGATGGACCTCCTCATCGAGCGGCTCGACGCCTCGGTCGGCGCTGAACGAAACTTTTTTGTTCTGGCGGATACCGTGGCCGCGAGGAGCTTCCGGAGGCACGACGAGTCGCACGGCTGGATGGGGCTCCGGTTCCAGCACGCCCCGCGCGCCCCGCTCAGCGAAATCATCCTCCACGTCCGGATGCTCGATGCCGAAAACCTCCAGCAGCAGGAGGCCCTCGGGATTTTCGGAGTCAACGTCGTCCACGGGGCCTTCCACCTCGCCGACAAGCCGGAGGCCCTCATCGCCTCGCTCATGGATGACCTCGCGCCGGAGCGCATCGTCGTCGATATGATCCGGTTTTCCGGGCCGGCGTTCCCGGGCGTGGACAACCGGATCATGAGCCTCCAACTCGTCGTCCAGGGGCTCACCAAGGCGACCCTCTTCCGCTCGGACGGCGAGGTCGTCCAGGCCGCGGACTCGTTTTACAAAAAGACCCTCCTCGTCGAGCGCGGTAGCTTCCGCCCCGTCACGCTCCTGACCAACGACATGCTCGTCGGGGCGCGCCGGATGTTTGAGGCCGAGGAGGCGGTCGCCGGAAATCAGCCCGAAATCCTCATGGAGATCACGATGAAAAACCTGCTCTCCACCGGACACCTCGACCTCCAGGATTTTCTCGACCGCGTCGATATGCTGGGCGCCCTCGGACACACCGTGCTCATCTCGAACTACGGGGAGTTCCACCGCCTCGTGAACTACCTCTCCATCTACACCGACAAGATGATCGGCCTCCCGCTCGGGATCCCCGGCATGCACGAACTCTTCGAGGAACGCTTCTATTCCGACCTCGAGGGCGGGATCCTCGAAGGCCTCGGACGCCTCTTCAAACATGGCGTCAAACTCTACGCCTACCCGCGCCTCATGCCGGACGGGTCGCTCGTCACCGCCAAAAATTTCGAGGTCGCCCCAAATCTCGTCCACCTCTACTCCCACCTCCTCGAAAATCACTTCATCGAGGAAATCTCCGACTACAACTCCGCTTTCCTCCCCATCCGCTCGGCTGACGTCCTCTCCCTCATCCGAAAGGGGGACCGCTCCTGGGAAAAAATGGTCCCTCCCGCCGTCGCCGATATCATCCGAGAACGCCGTCTCTTCGGCTGTAGCTGACCCCGCACCACCCCCGAACGCACCGCACAAGGGCCGACCTCTGCGGTGTCCAACGACGCCCACCAGGCACGCAGGGATCGCCCTGCTAAGCCAGCCAGAGCGGCTCGTGCGCCCGAAGCATGCAGATAGATGATGCGGCCGCACCATTTATCTGCAGGGCTGTCGGAAAATCAGAACCCGCATTGCCGACGAATCGCGACGCCCTTTTCATCGTCGAGTAAGTAAAGTTCGGCCCCGACGGAGCATCGCCCTCCATTTGGAACAAACGCAGCAGCGTGGAGGGACGATCTCCTTGGCATCCGATTTTTCTCGCTTGCCAACATTCGCGATATATGCGAATGTTACTGAATGAGCGAAACATTTGGCCAGTACATTCGGATGCTGCGGAAAGAACGGGGAATGACTCAACGAGCCCTCTCATCGGCGGTGGGGTTCCGCAGCCTTGCCCACCTAAGCGACATTGAGAGCGGAAAACGAAACCCGGCAACAAATACCTTCGCAAAATTCGCGAAGGCACTTGGGGTGAGCGTAGACGATCTAAAATGTCGCGATGTTCGCGGATCCGTCGAAGCTGCCAAAGTTCTATTTGCAAGGAAGCCCGAGATGGTTGGGGCCTTTTTGAAAGTGATCGAGGAGGCCAAGAAGTTGGATGCGGAGGAGCTCGTCGCACGAGTGACCCTGGGATCTGCACCGACCCTCGCGCCAGCGCCAACCCCCGCGCC
>JBGTAT010000225.1:0-1601 GCA_041749755.1 Terrimicrobiaceae bacterium
TTCGCCCGCTCGCCCAAGTCCCGGGCACTGAGCCGGGGGGCCTTCAGCCATCGCTCGCTCCAGGCCGCGCCCGGCCCGGAGGCGATCAGCCAGTCGATCCATTCCGAGTCAGGGCCCTCCACCTGCGCGAAGAGCGGGGCCTCCTGAATGTCGGTATCGCCGGAGATCCCCGCCTGCTCAAACGTCAGCCCGCGGGCGCGAAACCAATCTGCCGCCGGCCGGCCCATCCACGCCGCACGGGACATCGGGCCGGAAAACGGGTCGTCGAATCCATAGTGCCGGATCACGTGCGACGAATCGCCGACCGGCACGCAGTCCAAACAATCCCCGGGCTGCAGGCTGAACGTCCAGTCGCCCGCAGGCAGCCCGGTCAGCGCATTTTCGCTGGCGGGCAAAAAATCGTCCGGCAGCGCGCAGTTTTCGATCCAGAGCATCCGGTGGTTCGGGGATCTTCTGGTAAATGCAAACCGGGAGTTTAGCACATACATGTCGGGATGCGGCTTCCGCCAGAGCCCGTCGTCGCCCGTGTGGGCGCCGGAAAAATTTTGGAGAGCGGAGAGCGATTCGATCATTTGGCGGGTGGTGCCAAAGTGGTGGAATTCGGCGTCCGGGAGCGGGACGACCCGGACGCTCAGTCCGCTGATCTCGGGGTCCGCAAACTTCGGGGTTTTGCCCAGCGCCGGCCCGAACCCCGCGTAGAGCTCAAAGTTCCGCGCCTCTCCCCCCGCAAACCCCGACCCCGTCCAACCGCAGCGGGCCATGAGGACACCGACCGCCCGGCCGCCAAGCAGCCAGAGCCCGGTATCGACGAGATACGTGTGGTTCTCGCTCAGCTCCCGGATCGTCTCCGGGGTCGGCTTTTGAAGGAAAAAGCCGACGCTGTCCGGGTCCTGACGCGGGCAGAAAAACACGCCGAAGTGGGAAGCGACCTCCGGGCTCACCGACATCCCGAACCCGACGACATCGGCGGCAGGAACCGGCGGGAGGGCAGCGGGGAACTTCAGAAACACGTCGCCGCTGGCAACCAGGATGCGGGCGGAGTCGGGGGCGAGCGCGAGGATCCGCGCGTAGTCATCGGCCTGGAGGTCGAGCAGCGTCTGATCCATCCGCTGCCCATGCGCCCACCGCATCACCGGGACCGGCATCAGTACTTTTCCGGTGGCTGCGTACGCCGGAAGCCGGCGGCTCTGGCCACCCGCGAGCAAAACTAAACGCTTCGCCGACGCCAACCATGCCTCGAACGAGCCCCCCTCCCCGCTCCACGCCTCCTCCAGCATGTGGGCCACCCCGCCTCCCGAACCCAGCTTGCGGCCCGGCGGATCGCAGGAAACCGTCCATGGGCTTTCGGGAAAAAGCCGCGGAAATGCGAGCGACATCGCGGGCGGGAGGGACAGGAGGAATTGCTGCGACACCGGGGCAGGCTAGCAATAAATCGCGCGACCGCAGCAATTTTTCATGTAGCGTCTTTGCCATGACGACCCGCTTGCGCTTCGCCCCACTGCTCCTCCTGCCCCTCCTCCTGTCCGTCGGCTGCACCAGCCCGGACGGCCGGTTCCGGCCGCCCGACCCGATCGGGTATGCGATTTTTGAGGCGCTCGACC
>JBGTAT010000226.1:0-2760 GCA_041749755.1 Terrimicrobiaceae bacterium
GACCACTCGGGCTGGCTGGCGGTCGCCCAGCACTGGCCGGGACCGGTCCGCCCGGTGATCACGACACGCCGCCGCCTCCTCGAGACGCTCAAGACGACGTACGGCGTCGGGGCCGACACGTTCGAGGAGCTCATCGAGGGCCGCGAAAACGAAACCGGCGGGATCCAGGAGGAGGTGAATGTCGTCGACGAGGAGGACAGCGAGGCCTCGGTAATGAAGTTTGTAAATCAGATCCTCCGCGAGGCGCTCAACCAGGGCGCGACGGATGTCCACTTCGAGCCGCTCGGCCAGGAGCTCCGCATCCGGTACCGGATCGACGGCGTGCTCCACGAAACCCCCGTGCCCCCGCGCATCAAGGTCCTTCAGGACTCGGTGATCTCCCGCCTCAAAATCATGGCCGGCCTCGATATCGCCGAGCGGCGGCTTCCCCAGGATGGCCGGATCGCGCTCGAACATTCCGGCCAGCCCATCGACGTCCGCGTCGCGACGATCCCGTGCGTCCACGGAGAAAACGTGAGCCTCCGGATGCTCGGCCAGGAGCGGTTCGACTTTGCCCGCCTCGGGCTCGACGGGGTCGCGGAGAAGCGCATCCGCAACCTGATCTCGATCCCGAACGGGATCATCCTGGTCACAGGCCCGACGGGCTGCGGCAAAAGCACGTCGCTCTACACGTTCCTAAGCAGCCTGAACGTCAAGGAGCGCCGGATCGTCACGATCGAGGACCCGGTCGAGCACAAGCTCGACGGCGTGATCCAGATCGCCGTCAAGCCCGAGATCGACCTCACGTTTGCCAACGCCCTCCGCAGCATCCTGCGCGGCGACCCGAACGTCATCATGGTCGGCGAAATGCGCGACCACGAGACCGCCGAAATCGCAATCCGAGCGGCGCTCACCGGCCACCTCGTCTTCAGCACGCTCCATACAAACGATGCGGTCGGCGGGATCACCCGCCTCCTCGACATGAACATCGAGCCGTTCCTTGTCGGCTCATCGGTCCGCGCGTTCATCGCCCAGCGGCTTGTCCGCCGCCTCTGCAAGCACTGCTCCCAGCCCGCCCACCGCAAGCCGGAGGAGCTCGGCGAGATGGGGTTCCCGCTCGAATGGGCCGAAAACATCCGCCGCCCGGTCGGCTGCGACAAATGCCGCCAGAGCGGGTACGCCGGCCGCACCGCCCTCTTTGAAATCGTCATGATGACATCCCGCTTGCAGGAGCTCATCCAGAAGCGCGGCAGCGGGCCCGAGCTCCGCGAGATGGCCATGCGCGAGGGCATGATCCCCCTCCGCAAGGACGGCTGGCTCAAAGTCTCCGAAGGCGTCACCTCGCTGGAAGAAGTCCTCCGCGTCACCACCAGCGAACTCGAGGCGCTGGATGAATGACGGTGCGCGCATGCCCGAAAGTTGCAAATAGCAGGGAGAACAGGCGTCTCGCCTGTTTGGAGACTGGCTTTCGCTGCCAAATCAACGCCCACACGGGCGGGACGCCCATGCTCCCTGAAAAAGAGCCTGGGAAAAAGCAACTTGACGACATGTTGCGTTTGCAACACGTTTCTGCCATGAAAACAGCCGCCGTCCACAGCAGAATTCAACCAGAAATCAAAGAACAGGCGGAAAGTATTCTCCATCGTCTGGGATTGAGTCCTACGGAGGCGATCCGGATTTTTTATACGCAGATCACCTTGAGGAAAGGGCTTCCATTCGAAGTTGCCATTCCCAACGCTACAACCCGGAAGGCGCTTAAGGATTCCGAACAGGGAATCAATCTGACTTCCTTCGACAGCGTGGAAAAGCTCTTTGAAAGTTGGGATAAGTGAAAACCATTTTCGAGACCAGCCAGTTTAGAAGGGACCTCAAAAAATTAAAAAAGAGGGGGAAAGACATTCAAAAGTTGAAAGAAGTCGTCAGGCAACTTGCAAGCGGAGGAATGCTCGATGAGAAACATCGCGATCGCGCCCTGACTGGCTCATTGCGCGGATCCAGAGATTGTCACGTCGAACCTGACTGGCTGCTCATCTACCGGAAGGATGACGATTCACTTTTTCTCGAAAGGAGCGGAACCCACAGTGACTTGTTTAAAACATAAGCCCGCATACCATGCCGCCCTGCACACTAAAGCCAGACGATAAGAAGGCCTTCATCGGAGCTGTTGGTGAGGAGCTCGTCAGCCGTCATGGGAAACGAAGATACTACAAGACGGACGACACGGCTCCTGTTCCGCCGTAGCCTTGGCGCAGGCGAAAGGTCGTCCCTCCACGCTGGCGCGCTCGTTCCCATTGGAGGGCTCTGCTCCGTCGGAGCCCACTTGTTGGCTTGCGAGGCAGACAAGTCGGACGACACGGAGGTCGTCCCTCCACTTAATCCAAAAAGATCCTAGGGTCAGTCCGTGGCGAGCCACGCCCACTCCCGGCGGTTGAACTTTCATCCTGGCCGCGCAGGTGAATGTCCCCCTTGCACAGCGACCTGCCCGCAGGCAGGCAGGATCACGCACACACACCACACTCGCGCTTTATCCCAAGGCGCGAAGCACAGAGGAAGCGCCGGGCTTGCATCAACTTCTGATGGCGACGTATATTCGGCGACTGGTTTTCCAAAGTGCCTGACTTTTCTTATAGAGCGACCGATCCGGATGGCGGGGCGACGAGCGGGGTGATCGTGGCGACGACGCGCGCGGAGGCGTATCGGATGCTGCGCGGGAAAGGTCTGCAGCCGGTCAGCGTGAGCGAGGCCGGCGGGACCGCGCCGGCGAAGAAGGCCGCAGATCGG
>JBGTAT010000227.1:0-2496 GCA_041749755.1 Terrimicrobiaceae bacterium
GGGGACTGGGAGTTTGTCGCATCGGTCGAGGGCGCGGCAGAGCGGTTCCACGAGCCGGGATTCGTCGTCGTCTCGGAGAGCTTTGCGAACCGCTTCGGCACCCGCCCAGGCGATGTGCTCCGCCTCGCCGCTCCGCGCGGAGAGGTGCCATTCCAGGTCGCCGGCGTGATCAAGGATTTCACCCGCGACGCCGGGCTCATCATGGTCGACCGCAAAAATTTCACACCTTACTGGGACGACGCCCGGGTGCATTCGCTCGCGCTCCGGCTGCACGATCCGGCAAATGCGGGAAATGTCGCTGCGGAATTCCGTGCGCGATTCGGCCGCGAGGGGGCCTTTTCCATTTACACGAATTCCGACCTGCGGCGCCGTGTGATGGAGATCTTTGACCAGACATTTGCCGTGACGTCCGTGCTGCGGGCGATCGCGGTGGTGGTGGCGGTGGCAGGCGTGCTCCTCTCCCTCACGACGCTCGTGATCGAGCGGGAGCGGGAGATTGGGGTCCTGCGCTCGCAGGGGGCTTCCCCCGGTCAGGTGCGCGGTCTGGTTTTTACCGAGGCGGCCTGCATCGGCCTGCTAGCTTCGGTGGTCGGCGTTGCCTGCGGGTCCGCGATGGCGATGGTGCTCACCTGGGTGATCAACAAGGCATTTTTCGGATGGAGCATCGAGCTGAGCTACCCTCTCGAGGTGCTCGCGGCCACGCCCCTCTGGATCGTTCCGGCCGCGGTCGCCGCCGCCTGGCTTCCCGCCCGCCGGGCCTCTCGCATCCCGCCCGCCCAAGCCCAGCGGTTCGAGTAGCGGATCACCGCTCCATCAGGCCGGGAGGCAGCTCCGGCGCGGTCGAGACGTCGTCGAGGATGTTGGTGCTCCTCGAGCTGTCGATGATCCCACGATAGAAGAGGGCCGACGGGCGCAGCATGCGCTGGCGGGTCTCGCGGTTCATCTTGGACATGCCAAACGGGGCCTTGTATCCGTGGTGCCACTCGTAGTTGTCCACAAGGGTCCAAACAAAATACCCGCGCACATCCGCGCCGTCCTGCATCGCCTCTTTGACCTCTAGCATGTGGTTGAAGAGGTATCGGACGCGCTTGATATCCTTTGCCGTGGCGATGCCGTTCTCGGTGATGATCACTGGCTTATTGTACCGCTTCTGCACGTTTTTGATCTGCTTGTAGAGCGAGCGGGGCTGGATGATCCAGCCCAACAGGCTGTAGTTCCGGCCGCGGCGGGCCTTGATCGCGAGGAGCGCGGAAAAGTCCGGGTACTCGGTGTAGTAGTAGTTGAACCCGATCAGGTCGCACACGTCGAACGTCTTGTCGAGGTGGGTGTAGTTGATCCGCTGCATGAAGTTGTAGTAGGCCCCGGTCGGATCCAGGAGCGCGCGCTCCCAGTACGGCAGGGCCGCGATGCTGAGGATCAGCGCGTCCTTCCGGTGCTTGCGTACGATCTCGGCGGCCTTGCGGAACCCCCAGACGCTTTCCTCCAGCGCCGCGGCATGCGTGCCCAGGCTGAGGAAATACCCCGGCGGCCAGGTCGCGCTGATGTAGCCGAGCGCGAGGTCTCCATTTGGCTCGTTCTGCGGCGCAAACGTCCGCACGTGCGGGGCCATCGCCTTGGCGACCTTTTCAACGTAGAGCGGCCAGCGCTCGCGGTAGAGCGGGTGGAGCCATCGGGTGTTTCTGCCCTTCGCGACCATCCAGTCCGGGAACGTAAAATGCCAGAGCGTGACGATCGGCTCGATGCCGGCCGCGCGAAGCTTGCGGGCCATCTCGACATACCTTCGCAGCGCAGCCTCGTTGTAGCGGCCGGGCTGCGGCTCGACGCGCGCCCACTCGACGCCGAACCGGTAGTGGTTGACCCCAAGCTTTTTGAGCGCCTCGACATCCCGATCAAAATGCGACCAGCTGAACGCCGCCTCATCCCCCTTCGGCGGGACCCGCTTCGCATCCGCAAAAAGATCCCAGTCGGTCCGGAAGTAGTTCGGCGACCCCGGCTTCTCTCCCCGGTCCTCGTTCTGAAATGCACTCGTCGCCACACCCCACCAAAACGGTCCGGTGTCCGGGTTGGAGGCCTGCTTCGATCGGTCCACACGGGGGGCCGCGGGAGGCGTCACGCACCCGGCCAGGAGCGCGCAGCTGATCGCAAGAACGGGAATTCGCTTCATGGACGGCCTCCTTCGCAAAAATCCGCCGCCGAGGCGAGACGGAAATTCTGCAAAAATCCGCCCGGATGGCGGGTTGAATTTTTTTATGGGAACTGCGAGCTTGCTGTCCATGCTTTTGAACGATGATCAGATCGAGCTGCTCAAAGGGGACCTCGACTACATCCTGGCCCGGACCGCCTGCAATGCGATCCAGCTCACCCGGGGGCAGGTCGCCAACGCGCTCCAGCGCGATCCGGATGTCCTCCTCGACCTGGTCGAGGGGATGCCGGCATCCGAAGCCCGCTGGCTCAGCGTCCCCCCGGATGCCCTCCGGCCGCTCATCCAGCGCCGGG
>JBGTAT010000228.1:0-6315 GCA_041749755.1 Terrimicrobiaceae bacterium
GGCCGGCGACTCGACGATGGCCGACACCCGGTCGAGGCGCAGCGCGTCGCGCATCACCTCCTCGAGCTGGCGCTCGGTGAACCCGCGCGGGGCGAGCTGCTCGCTCACAAAAGCCCCATATTTTGTGGGGTCGAACTGTCCCTCGGTCTGGAAGACAGGCAGTCCTTTGATCCGGGCCGCGACGTCCGCATCCGTCGGCTGCACTCCGAGCGCCCGCGACTGGTGCTGGAGGACGAGCAGGTTCCAGACGAAGTCGGTGAGCGCCATCGACTGGTCGGCCCCTCCGCCGCCGAGCTTGCTCACAAGGTCGTACTGGCCGAGCGCCAGCGTGAGCTGGTAGTTTTTTACCTGCCGGTCGATCGCCCCCGGGGTGAGCGTCTGGCCGTAGATAGTCGGGTTCCGGGTTGCCGCCAACTCGTCGAGCTGCGCCGTGTTATAGAGGAAAATGAATGCGACGATCGTGAGGACGGCGACCACGAGCATGAGCACGCGCTGGTTTTTTCTAAAGAGGTTAATCATGAATTTTACGGAGAAACTGTTGATTTGCGGGGTGAAAGTGATTAAAGCGTTTGCACAATGAAAGCAAGCGTCTCCCCGGCTGTCGCCATTTTTGTGCTTCTGACCCTCCCGTGCCTGGCATGGGTGGCGGGAGCCCAGGACGTTGTTGTTCAGAAGGATGGCCAGCGGCGGGAGGGCCAGATCACCGGCGTGAAGGCGGATGTCTTGCGGATCAAGGTCGGGCCCGCCGAGACCGGGATCCCGATGGCCAGCGTCGCCTCGGTCGCGATGGCCGCCCCGAAAGCGTTCGACGAGACTCTAGCCGCCTGGAAGGCTGGCGATGCGAATAAAACGCTCTCCCTGCTCGCCCCGCTCGTCGCAAACTTTAACGGCCTCCCCACGAAGTGGGCCGAGCGCGCCAGCGCCCTCCTCGGTGAGGCGTACCTTGCCGCCGGAAAAATCGACCTCGCGGAGACCGCGTTTGGAGATTTTCAAAAGTCCTACCCCGAAGCCGCTTCGACCGCAGAGGTCGGGCTCGCCCGGCTCGCCATCGAGAAAAAAGATTTTACGACCGCGCGGGCGAAGCTGGTCCCGATCGTTGAGGCGGCGAAGGCGACGAAGCTTCCCGGGACCGGCGAGAGTGCGGTGTTCGGGCAGGCGCTTTTCCTGCTCGGGCAGGTCCAGGAATCCTCCGCGGAGAATTCCGAGGCCCTGGAAAACTACCTGCTCGCGGTCGCGCTCTTCCACGAGGACGAGACGGTCACCAAGAAGGCCTCCGAGCGCGCACAAATCCTTGCGGAAAAAAACGTGATTGTTCCGTAACCTGCCCTTATCCTCGACTATTCACCAACCATGAAATCCACCCGACTCCTCACCTCCCTGTTCTCACTCCTGCTCCTTGCCCTTTCCAGCCCTCTGGCGCTGGCCGAAGAGGGGGCGACTCCTGAGAACATGAACATCATCCAGACGATCCTGCACGGCGGGCCGCTGATCGTCATGATCTGGCTTTGTATTCTCGGGACGTCGATGGTCATGCTCACGTTCATCATCCAGCTCTTCATTGTGCTGCGCGATGAGCAGCTGGCGCCCTCCGAGCTCGTGGCCTCCCTGGCGAATACGATCCAGGCCGGGAACTACCAGGAGGCTTGGGAAATCTGCCGCGCGAACAAAGCCTACATCGCCCTCGTTCTCAAAGGGGCGCTCGAGCGGCTCGGCCGCGGCAAGGATGCGGTCGAGACCGCACTCATCGAGCACGGCATCCGCGAGGCCCAGATCCTCAAAACCAAGAATAGCTACCTTTCTGTCATCGGGGTTATCGCACCGATGATCGGGCTGCTGGGGACGGTTATCGGGATGATGGGTGCGTTCGCGGTCCTCGGTTCTTCCGGCGTGGCGGACCCGCGCAGCCTCGCCCTCCGAATCGGTGAGGTGCTCATGGCGACGGCGAGCGGACTTTTCATCGCGATTCCGGCGTTCATTTTTTACTACTACTTCCGCAACCGCGCGACGATCGTCCTCGTCAATGCCGACGACAAGCTGAACCGGCTCGTCGAGGACATCCCGTTCGAGGAACTCTCCGGCGTACGGGTCGGGGAGAACTTCGAAGCCGGGGCCGGGGCACCGACCGGCGAGCGCAGCTCGCGCAAAGTTTCGATGGCGCTGACCACCAACTGCCCGATCTGCAACGGGGCGATCCAGGCCGGCCAGACCCCCTGCCCGCACTGCGGAGCCACGCTGGACTGGGCGTAACCTATGTCCGAGGCCGCCCACCAGCACGGAAAGAAAAAGCACCGCAAGGCGGAGGCCGAGGTCGATCCGGAGTTCCAGATCGCGCCGATGATCGACATCCTGCTCGTGCTGCTGGTGTTTTTCATGTCGATCAGCTCGACCGAGGTGCTGCAGACGAACCAGGAGGTCAACCTCCCGATCGCCAAGGAGGCCAAGGAGGCCAAAGACACAGAAAAAGGCCAGGTCATCATCAACGTCACCTACGTCCCGCTGAACAGCCTCACCGCAATCGAGGTGGATCAAAAAAAATATGGATCCCCGGGTGAGCTCGTCGGATTTTTAAAAGCCAAGGTGGCTGCCAACCCGCTGATCCGGGTAAAGATCCGGGCGGACAAAGAGGTCAAATACGAGTTTACGCGCCAGCTTCTCGAGGCGGTCGGGCAGTCGGGCGTGGGCAACGTGACATTTTCTGTAGTGGACAAGGAAGCCGGCGGGGGCAAACCCTCGTGACCGCTTCGCAGGCAACCTCAACTTACTAAAAATCTATGGCCGGTGGTGGAGTATCAGAAGACGGAGATGTCGGGTTTCAAATCGCGCCGATGGTGGACGTCGTGTTCGTCCTCCTCCTGTTTTTCATGGCGTCAGCCGGGTCGCAGGTGATCGAGAAGGAGCTGAATATCAGCCTGCCGAGCGGGCGGGCAAACACTCCCAATGCTGTGCCCACGACGCCGATCATCATCGACATCATGCCGGACGGGAAGGTCCAGATGAACAACAAGGTCTACGACACCCCGACCAGCAAGGAGCTTCCCGAGTTGAAGACCTGGCTCAAGGAGACGATCGCCAAATTTGGCGACAAGGACCCGGTGATCATCCGCCCCGACCCGCAGACCAAGCACGAGCGGGTGATGGACGTGCTCAACGCGGCCTCGGTCGCCGGTGTCACCAAGCTCTCGTTCAGCTAGTGTAGGCCCGGGGTCCTCGGTCGCTTTCTGAAAGTTGCAAAGAGCAGGGAGAACAGGCGTCCCGCCTGTTTGGAGACTGACTTCCGCTACCAAACCAACGCCCACACGGGCGGAAAACCAGCGCGATAGCGCTTCGTAAAGTGGGAAAGACGAATGTTTGGTGCAGGGAGCACAACCGAAACGAAGTGAAGCATCGCCCCTGCTCCCTAGGGTCCTGTCGCTCCGGTTGCATCAGAGATGCTCCCGGCGCCCGGATTTTTGCATGTAATCTGTGGAAATCTTTTTAATCTGCGGCTAAGCCTTCTGCTGACGTTTGCATGAAAATTTTTGCGATATCCCTCGGCGTTTTGATTGTCGGCCTTCTTGCGGCGTTTGTGGGCGGGACCTTGTGGTTTGGAACCTACGTGGGAAGCGACCCGTTTCGGGCGCTTGTGGCGGAGGCAACGGGATCCGCGCTTCGTTCGCAGGCCGAGCTTGCCCCGCTCCGCTGGAGCGGGTCCTCCGCCTACTCCGAATCCGCCCGGTTGCTCGGGCGGCCGGACGCTGCGATCAAAACCCTCTCGGCCAGCCAGGTCCGGGCGGATGTCAATTGGAGGGCGCTGTTTTCCGGGGCCTGGCGGGTCGAGGACATCACGATCACCCAGCTCGATGCCGCGTGGCAGCGGCCGGGCGAGCCAGATGCGGGGGGCGATCTCCGCACCCTCCCATCTCCCCCACCGCTCGTGGCGGCGCTCCTGCCGCGGAAATTTGAGCTGGGCACGTTGAATGTCGCGTCTGCGAACCTCTCGTTTGGAGGATCCGAAATCGAGGCGACCTCGCTCACCGTGAAGCCGGATGGCTCGGGCTGGACATTCCAAGGCAAGGGCGGCAGCTACCTGTCCCCCTGGACGCCGACCCTCGAGATCAGCGACTTCCGTGCGCGCACCCAGGGGGACGACATCTTCCTCACGCAGGGCCGCCTCCGGCTCGGTGCGAATGGAAAAATCGCCGTCTCCGGCGAGTCCGCCTCTGGCGGCAAGCTCCAGGTTTCCTGGGATGGGGTCTCCACGTCCGATATTCTCCGTGGGGGCTGGCTCAAGCGGCTCCAGGGGGTCCTCTCCGGGACGCTCGATCTGGCCGCCCCGGGGAGCGCGAGCTGCACGCTCGAGCTCAAGGAGGGCCGCCTCGAGAATATTCCCCTGCTGGCGACGATCGCCGACTTCACGCAGAACCCGGCCTTCCGCCGCATGCCCCTTCAGGAGGTGACGGCAAAATTTGTGCGCGAGGGGAGCGGCTGGCGGATTACGGAATTTCGCGCCGAGTCGAAGGGCCTCCTCCGCTTGGAAGGAACCGCGCTCGTCGGGGACGATGGATCGCTCGAGGGACAGCTCGAAGTGGGTGTCACCACCCAGACGCTGCAATGGATTCCCGGCTCCCGTGAAAAGGTCTTTACCTCGGCAAAAGACGGCTACCTGTGGGCGCATCTCACACTCGGCGGAACGGTCGAAAATCCCCGGGAGGACCTCTCCGGGCGGCTGGTGAGCGCGATGGGGCAAGCCGTGATCGAGCAGGGGGGCAAGCTCATCGAGCAGATGCCCGGGTCCGCGGTCGAGGGAGCCAGAAGCGTCCTCGACATCCTCCGCCCGTTCGCGCCCTGATTTTTGAGGACTCGCCGCCTGAGCAATGCCCCACGCATTTGATAACTCCGATTTTCGTCGATCGTGAATTCACACGCCTCCCACTCCGAACGCCGGTTGCTCCTTCTTCTGGCGGTCGTCCAGTTCACGCACATCATGGATTTCATGATCATGATGCCTCTCGCCCCTCAGTTGATGCGCGAGTTATCCATCACGGCCGCCGGATTTAGCGGCCTGATTGCTTCGTACACGATCGCGGCTGGATTGGTTGGACTCTTGGTCGCTCCATTTATTGATCGCTTCGACAGACGGACCGTTCTCGTTTCCTGCTATGCCGGATTTATCGCCGGAACATTTGCCTGTGCTTCAGCCGATTCAGCAGGAGGCCTGCTGCTTGCACGCGCCCTCTGCGGCGCTTTTGGAGGTGTCGCCAATGCCGTTGTCCTGGCGATTGTAGGAGATGTAATCCCTGCTGAGAGGCGGGGGGCGGCTATGGGGATTATCATGACCTCCTTTTCCGCGGCGGCCGCCCTTGGTGTGCCTTTCGGTCTCTTCCTCGCACAGCAATTCCGTTGGGAGACCCCCTTTTTACTCCTGGCCGCCCTCGCCGCATTCGTCGAAACCCTGCTCATTGTCTTCCTTCCTCATGTTCGAGGGCACCTCGCATCTGGCCCCCCCGCCTCATGGAAAAACTTTAGAGGGCTCCTCTCGGATGGAAACGCGTGGTGGGCACTCCTCCTCATGGTGGCGCTTGTCTTCGGGCACTTCACGATTATTCCATTCCTCTCTCCTCACCTCGTCTTCAACCTGAAGTTCCCCGAGGAATATCTGGCCGGGATTTATGTTGTCGGCGGACTGCTGACAATCGGGACCGCCCCGTTGATCGGTCGTCTGGCGGATCGGCACGGGCGCACGCGCGTCTTTACATGGGTCGTCAGCTTTGCGGCCCTGATCATCTTTGCCCTAACGCATGCCGGGCCCCTTCCGCCATGGGCCACGCTTGCGCTCACCGGGCTTTTCTTCATTTTTGCCAGCGGACGTTATGTGCCTGCACAGGCCGTTTTAACCTCAGCGGTTGTCGCGTCCAGGCGCGGAGCGTTCATGAGCCTGACCTCGTGCACTCGCGACCTCTGTAGCGGAACGGCAGCCATGTTGGCCGGCCGGATCGTTGCTCTCGAAGGGGGCCATCTGGTCGGAGTCCGCTGGCTCGGATGGATCGCCGTGCTTGTAAGCCTCCTCAGTATCTGGCTGATCCGCCGCGTCCGAGCGGTTCGGGAACCCGCCCGCAGCAGCTCGCCAGCCTAGCTTACCCGGGTCGCACCGCCCCGGTCGAACCACTCCAAAAACTTTTCGAGGGCGGCCTCCGAGCTGAGGACCGGGAACCCGCCGGCCTGCTCGACCGCGCGGGCGTCCTCCTCTTCAAAAACCCTTGCGACGACCGGCACGTCCGCGGCGAGTTCGATGATCTTGATGACGTCCGCCGACCGCGGGAGTGTGGCCACGACGAG
>JBGTAT010000229.1:0-2210 GCA_041749755.1 Terrimicrobiaceae bacterium
GGCGCGCGTCCTCCGCCGCCGCCAGCCGATCTACGACGGCGGCCTCGCGACTCTCCGCCGGTTCACCGACGACGTCAAGGAAGTGCGCGCCGGCCTCGAGTGCGGCATCAAGCTCGGCGATTTCACGGAATACCTGCCGGAGGATATCATCGAGTGCTACACGCTCGAGAAGATCCCCCAGCAGCTCTGAGGCCATCCGGGTGAAGCATCGAATCGAACGGGTCTGCGAGGTCATCAAGCGCGAGCTCGGGGTCATCATCCTGCGCGAGATGGATTTTGGGAAGGTGCTGGTGACGATCAGCGGCGTGGACGTCACCCCCGACCTCAAGCAGGCACACGTGTTTGTCTCGGCGCTGGGGACCCCCGGCCAGCAGCGCGCTGTGCTCGAAAAGCTCGAGGCCGCCCGCGGGTACCTCCAGGCCGAATTTGCAAAGCGCGTCACCCTCAAGCATACCCCGCACCTTTTCTTCAAGATCGATGCCGCGATCGAGCGGGGCACGCGGGTCCTCAACATCATGAATGAACTCGGGCTCGACGAAAATGTTTGACCGGATTGCCGACGCCCTGCACGGGGCGAAGCGGATCGCGATCGCAAGCCACCTGCGCCCGGATGCCGACGCGCTCGGCTCGACGATCGCCGCCGCGCTCTGGCTCAAGAGCGAGGGCAAGGACGTCACCGCCTGGAACGAGGATGGCATGCTGGAAAAATTCCGCTACCTGCCCGGCCACGAGCTGATCTCCGCACCCCCGGCCAGCGCGCAGGAGTTCGATATTTTGCTGGCCCTCGACAACTCGGTGAAAAAGCGCCTCGGCACGGTCGTCGAGGCGGTCGCCCCAGGCGCCCGGTGGATCAATATCGACCACCATGTCAGTAACGAAAATTTTGCGGACCTAAACTACGTGGACCCGAGCGCCCCGGCGACTGGGCAGATCCTCTACGAGTTTTTCCGCCACGCCGGCGTCCGCCTGACCCCGGCCATCGCGACCAACCTGTTTGCTGCGATCTCGACCGACACCGGGTCGTTCCAGTATCAGGGGACGGACGCGCGCACGTTCGATGCGGGGTCCGCGCTCATCGCCGCCGGCGTCGATGTGGCGGCGCTCTCGCGGGCGATGTACGAAAACCTTCCCCGCCGGCGCTTCGAGCTCCTCCGGTTTGCCCTCAACCAGGCGGAGTTCCATTGCGAGGATCGCATCGCCACCTTTTCGCTTACGATGGCGGATGCCGCCCGACTGGCGGTTCTCCCGGAGGACAACGAGGGGATCATCGACCAGCTCCGTGCGATCGAAGGCGTCGTCTCCGCGATCTTTTTTGAGGAGCTTCCCGACTCCAAGGTGCGGGTCAGCGCCCGCTCGAAAGACCCCGCGCTCGACGTCTGCAAGGTCTGCCAGTACTTCAAGGGAGGCGGGCATCCGATGGCCGCCGGCGCACGGATCCACGGGTCGCTCGACCAGGTCCAAAAGGAATTTTTAAAGGTTGTTTGTGATGAGATCAGAAAGCGGGATTGACGGGGTGTTGCTGGTGGACAAGGAGCCGGGGATGACATCGCACGACGTCGTCGCCATCACCCGGCGTGCCCTGAATACCAAGAAGGTCGGCCACTGCGGGACTCTCGACCCGCTGGCCACCGGCCTCCTGCTCATCACGATCGGGCGCGGCACAAAAATCCAGGACCTCCTGATGAGCGAAGATAAGGAATATGTCGGAACCCTCGAGCTGGGGAAGACGACCGATAGCCAGGACGCCGACGGCGAGGTGACGTCAACCGCGCCGGTCCCGGACCTCCCCCGTGAGCAGATCGATGCCGCGTTCGCCAAATTTCACGGAGACTTCTACCAGACCCCGCCGATGGTGAGCGCGATAAAAAAGGACGGCGTCCCGCTCTACAAGCTGGCCAGACAGGGGAAGGTGGTCGAGCGCGAACCGCGGTTTGTCCACGTTTATGCCCACGAAATTCTGGCCGTCCGGCTCCCGGAAATCGATTTCCGCGTGGTCTGCAGCAAAGGGTTTTATGTCCGCACCTACGCCTTCGAAATCGGCCAGGAGCTCGGATGCGGGGCTCACCTCAAGGCGCTCCGTCGCACCAAATCCGGACGTTTTGACGTCGAGGGCGCGGTCACGGTCGCCGAGCTCAAAGCCGGACCCACGGAAGCCATCGCCGAGCGGGTTCTGAGCCTGCCGGCTGTCTCACGCCTGCGCGGGGCCTGAC
>JBGTAT010000230.1:0-8979 GCA_041749755.1 Terrimicrobiaceae bacterium
GCCGCCGCCGGAATCGCCTCAGGCGCAGCAGGAGGGGCCGCCGCCGGGACCGCGGAAGCTGAAGCGGCCGGAGTCCCCATCGGAATGGGAGTCGCCACCGGGATGGGAACCTGATTAGCGCCTTCTATATACTCCCCAGCCGGGCGGGCAGCCGGCGTCACAGGGATCGCCCGGCGAATTTCCGGATCGCCGCCGACGGGCTGGGCCCCGGAGGAAGCAGCCAGCACCACCAGGCAGAAGCCAACCAGGCACGGCCTCATTCGGTACGTCCGGACATGCCCGCTCCCAGCTGGGCCATCAGCTGGGTTGTTGCCGCCTCCAGGTCGGAGATCCGGGCCTGCACGCGCCCCCGGAAGTAGGCATAGGCCACCATCGCCGGGATGCCGACGAGGAGGCCGGTCGCCGTGGTGACAAGCGCCTCCGATACGCCCTGAGCAAGCAGCATCGGCCGGGAGGCCGCAATGTCGCTGGCCACAACGGTAAAGGATTTGATCATCCCCAGAACGGTGCCGAAAAGCCCGAGCATCGGAGCAATCGTGCCGATGTCCGCCAAGTACGTGATCTGCTGGTTGAGCGTCCCCGCAAACCGGGTGCCCTCGGCTTGGGCGATCTCGCGCAGCTCCGCCAGCGTGGCTCGCGGGTTGTTTGTGAGAAAGTCGAGCGTGTACCGCATGATCTGCGAGACGGCTTCATTGTGCCGGTTCGAAACCGCCAGGAGGCCGAGGTAATCTTTCTTCCGCAGAAGTGCATTCGCCGTCTGCATGAAGCGATGCGTCGCGACAGCACCCCGCCGCAGCGTCACCAGATAGATCAGGATCAGCATGATCGCGATCACGGAGAGCGCGGCCAGCGGGATCATCACCGGCCCGCCGGAGACCGCAATTTCCCAGAGGCTGACCTTCGACGGCACCTCAACAACCTCCTGCGCCGAGACCGGGGATATCGTAGCTAGCACGGCCAAAAACGTTGGGGCGTGCAGATGAGCCGAACGGCCGAAGCACCGAAATTTTTGGTTCATAAGCAATCCCCGAACATACCGCCCGCCGTGCGTCTGGCAAGGATCGTGTATGGGCAAAAAAAATCCGGCGGCTCCCCGAGGGGAGCCGCCGGAAATTGACAGGGCAGATATCAGGGGTTTTTCGGCAGCTTAAATGCAAACTTGGCCGGCCGGGCAGCCGCCTTTTTCAGCGGCTTTTTGCCAGCCTTTTTTACGGACGGCTTCGCCCCGGCTTCTGCCAGCGCCTTTTTGACAGCCACGCCGCGCTTGGCCGAACGGGCCTTGCGAACCTTTTTTACTGGGCGGCCCGCTTTTTCTTCGGCCACGGCCGCAACCGGCTTCGCCGCACCTTTTTTGGCAAAACGTCCGGGCTCGATCTTCGTGGTGATCCCCTTCCCGGTTGTGCTGAACCAGACCGAGACGCTGGTCGCCTTGGTGCCGAGTTTCGAGGCGATGTCTTTCACGCGGAGCCCCTCGTCTCCAGCCGCTTCGAGGAGGGCCAGAATGCGGGATTTGAGACCGCCGGACTTTGCCTTCCTCTGAGCCTGTGCAGTGGGTTTGAACGGGGTGACGGACTCGGCAACTTCGACAGCCGTGGTCGCCGCGCCCTTGAGGGTCTTGGCAATTTCGCTTTCAAGGTCGGAAACCGCCTGGATGAGTTGTTCCTTCTTATCCGTCAGGCTCAGAAGACGGCGCAAGGAATCGCTGGTGATGTGTTTAATATCCATATTAGGAACCTGCAGTTAGCATCAATCCGCCACGCCATGGCAATACTAAAGACATACCAAACACTCGCGCCTCGGGGCGCATCTCCGAAAGTTGCATGTCTGTCAAGCGGAGGGCTTCCGGGTTCGGAGTTCCGCGTTCAGGCGGCGGGCGAGTGAGGCGGCTGCCCAAAAAGCACCGCATAAATGCGGAACTCCAAACAAGAGGTATTAGGGCGGAGCCCATGTTTGCCACTTTCGGAGATGCGCGTGCGGCTGGCACGCACGGGCTTCGGGAGGACATCGACGCCAAATACATTGGAGAGCTCAATCCGTTCCATCGCTTGCAATCCCGCACGATCTTATGTACGATTTTGCATATGAGCTCCCCTGATCGAACCCGCATGCAGTCGGACGTTCTTCGCTTAACCTTTGCGTGTCCGCACGGATTGGAAAATCCGGACTGCTGCCCGCTGCACGGCGTCCGCGCCCTGGATGAGGCCGGCCGGTCCAACTGGGTTCTCCGCCTGAACGACGAGGAGCTGGAATACCTGACCGCCTACCATCAGGTCTGCCTCCAGTTGAACCTTGCGCACATTTCGCATTCCCTCTAGGCCATATCCCCCGGTTGGACTCGCTTCACATCGTCCTCGGCGGCGGGCTAAGCATGGTCCTGGCCGCCGCTCTTGTGCTCCGCGTCGAATCGTCCGATCAAAGCCGCAGCAGCCACGTGTAGACGATCAGTCGGTCACCCGGGATGTGCAGGTAGCTTGGACCGGGAACGACGTTCCGGCTCATGAATGCAAACAGCCGCCGCTGCCACGACGGCATCACCTTCGCCGGACAGGAGAGGATGAGCTCGCGACCGACGACAAAAAATGTGTCGGCAGGGTCGAACGCCAGCTTCCCCTCGCTCACTTGAGCGGCGAGCCGCATCATTCCGGGCACGTCGGGTTCGACCATGTATCCATGCGATGCGCGAACCACCCAGAGGCCTCCGGCATGCGGGGTCACGGAAACGGCCCCGCAGCTTTCGGTCGGGTTGCGCCATTCCGGGTCAAGCAGCAGGATCACGAGCTGACGGGCCAGCACTTTCACCCGCCGGTTCTGTTCCAGGATGCTCGAGACCGCATGCTCCGGGCTCGGCCGACGGACCACAAAAACCTGCATCCCGTCGGCCCGCTGAAATTCCTCGCTGGCCAGGCGGCTCCCGAGGGTTTCCGGCGAAACCGCTCCAAACCGCATCGCTTCCCGGATCACCCCACGCCCCTTCCTCCAGGTCAGCATCACCGCCGCCACGCCGCACGCCAGGATCACAGGAAAAAAGCCGCCCTCAAAGATCTTGGTCAGGCAGGCCCCGAAGAGCGGCAGGTCGAGCCCCAGAAGCGCGGCCAGCAATAGGATCGCCGGCCACTTCGGGCGGCCCGGGCGGCTCAGGAGCACCATGCCGAACGCGATCGACGTGATCACCATCGCCCCGGTCACGGCGATCCCATAGGCATTCGCAAGCGCACTGCTCTTGCGGAAGGCGATCACCAAAAACAGGCAGACCCCGCCAAGAATGTAGTTCACCAGCGGAATGTAAATCTGCCCGCGCATCTCGGTGCTCATGTGCCGCACAAAAAACCTCGGGAAGAGCCGCAGGTCCATCGCCTGGCTGCTCAGCGAAAAAACCGCGCTGATCAGGGCTTGCGAAGCGATGATCGTCGCCAGCGTCGCCAGCACGACCAGCCCCACCCGCAACGGACCCTCGGGAACGGTCAGGAAAAAAAGGTTCGGGTCCGTCGCCTGATCCGGATGCCGGGTCACGTGCGCCGCCTGCCCGAGGTAGTTGAGAACCAGGGCAGGAAAGACGACATATCTCCAGGCCCGTAAAATCGGCTGCCGGCCGAAGTGGCCGAGGTCAGCATACAGCGCCTCCGCCCCGGTGACCGCAAGCACAACCGCCCCGACAATCGCCCACGCTTCCCACCCCGCGCCCGCGAGAAGGTGGATGCCCTCACGGGGATCCAGCGCACGCAGAACTTCCGGGCTCCGGAAAACTTGAACCGCCCCGATCACCCCCAGGCTAATGAACCAGATCATCATCACCGGCCCGAAGATCCCGCCCAGCCGGCCGGTCCCAAATCTCTGCGCCAAAAAAAGTGCCGCCAGGATCGCGAGCGCGGCGGGCTGCGAGAAGTGCGCCCACTCGGGGCGGATCGCGGCGACCCCCTCGACCGCACTGAGCACCGAGATCACCGGGGTGATCGCCCCGTCCCCCAGAAGCATCGCCGCCCCAAACACCAGAAGGGTCGTCATCACCGTCCCGTTCGCCCAGGGAAGCTTCGTCGAGCGCAAAAGCGCCATCAGTGCGAAAATCCCCCCCTCCCCTTCGTAATCCGCACGCAGGATGACGGTCGCATATTTTACCGACACCACGAGAAAGACGGTCCACAGGATCAGCGAAGCCACGCCCACCGCCGACCCGCCCCCCCCGATCACCAGCGCCGACTCAAACGCATACAGCGGGCTGGTCCCAATATCCCCAAAAACCACCCCCAAGGCCATGAGGGCCAGCATCGCATTCCGTGGTCGTTCGGATGACATCCGCACTCTCTTACCCGCCCCCTGCCGCTCTGACCAGCCCGGGATTAATGAAAATTCTGTGGTTGTCATGCCATCGGCTTTCCGTGTATCTCTCACCCAGCAGCGCAAAAACGACAGACGACATTTTCGGCTTCGCAGCCCGTTTGTCAGACATAAGGAAGGGTGGCTGAGTCCGGTTGAAGGCACTCGACTCGAAATCGAGCGTGGGGTTAAACTCACCGTGGGTTCGAATCCCACCCCTTCCGCCATGTCCCTCAAACGCCCGCAAACCCTGATGAATACAGGGACTCGTGTTTTTGGCATGGCACCAAAAAGGCCGTTTTTGGGGCAGGTGTCCCTGAAAGTGTCCCTTTTCGGATGGGAAAACCACAATTCGTCCAAAGGCAGGCACAAGGAGGTCAATACTCCTCCACTGCCCTGTAACGGTGGTCCGGGAGATTCGGGTAAATTTCTGCATAACCCGGAGAAACCAGACCATGCAGGACAAATACCGCCTATACCGCCGATCCAATCGTGCTCAAGGCACTTTCTACGCCCAGAATTGCGACACCGGGAAGCGGGAGAGCCTGGGCACCAAGCGCAAGGCCGAGGCTGAAAAGCTCCTCCGGGCAAAGAACGAGGCCGCCGAACAGCCGGCTTTCAACCGCGAGATGGCCAAGGTCTACCTTCGTGCCCAAGACCCGGTATTCTGCGGGCGAACCTGGCAGGACGTCGCAACCCTCATTGACACGGCGTACGAGGGGGCCACCAAAAAGCGCTTCGCCAAGTTCGTGAAGAGTGCGCCGATGAGTGCGCTCAAGAAAATCAGACTCGTCGACACCACGGCGGACGACATGCTGGCGGTCCTGACCCACGACCGCGCCGGGGTATCGACCAACGTCCAATTGAGGATCCTGCACAACCGCGCCCTGGATCTCGGCTGGCTCCTACACCCCGCGCTGAGCCGGAAAGCGTGGCCCAAACTGAAATACCGCAAGCGGCGTGGAATCACCGACGACGAGCACCAGAGGATTCTTGCTGTGACCGAACGTCAGGATTTTCGACTCTTCCTGGAACTGCTATGGGAGACCGGCGGCAGTCAAACCGACATCGCCAGCCTGCGGGCCGAGGATGTCGATTGGCAGAACCGTCGAATTTTTTACGAGCGGGTCAAACTGGAGCGCCGCGATCAGGGCCGCGCCTGCATAGCCATCGGAACAAATTTGGAGGAGATCCTGCGGCAGCTCCCATCATCCGGGCCACTCTTCCCGCGCCTGACTACAATGAGCGAGGGCACGCGTTCTGCCATTCTCTGGAAACGCCGCCGCGCTGCAGGCGTTGAGGAGGGCGTCGTCCTCCACTCCTACCGCTACGCTTGGGCGGAACGCGCACAGAAAGCAGGCATGCCGGAGCGTGAGGCCATGGCGCATTTGGGCCATGGATCGAAAGCCGTTCACCGGGCATATGCCCGGGCTGCCAACCGCGTCACGATGCCTCTCGAATGGTATGAAAAGCAGTCGAGCCAAAAGCTCATCGATTTTCAGGCCGAACTTGCAGAGAAGGCACATGCCGCTGCCTAGAAATCAGATAGCGGTCAGCGGACCCCAGATGCAGGCAGACCCCTGACCGTGTCCTCCTCATGTGTGTAATTCTTCGCGGCTGGGATTTTCTCTCTCACCGTTCAACGCCTTTTTACGACCGTTACGGATCGACCAGTGCTTCCCTATTTCTCGAGTCGCTCGTGATAGCCAGTCCCTATCCGTCGAATGCTGAAGGATATCGACCGCAGCAAAGTATTTCGGCGAGTTCGCTGCCGGCTTTCCGAGCGGCTTCAGCATCCCTCCGGACATAAGCGCCTTGATGTCGTGCTCCTGAATTCCAAGCAGCACCGCAACTTCGGTGGTGTTCAGGCGTGCAGGGAGGCGACGGGCATTCAGCAGGGCAAGCGCGGAGTCAGGCCCCGGTAGAGTCTTTCCACTCAGCATGACGCCACCTCCTTTCTCAGATCGAAAGATGTGCGCCGATGATTTTCAAGGAGCCGGGCCAAAGTTGGTGGCACGGCGATTCCGTTGATTACTTCTGAGAACGCCGCAGCACCAGCGGCAGAAAAAAAGAACGGAGACCTCTCCGTCGATTTAGAGCATTTTAAATAAAGCTATAGCCGCATGAGGCAAACCAATTGCGCGCATCTGAGGCTGTGACTTGGGACAATGCGCGAGCGATTGCTGCTATGAGTTCTTCGTAGGTTCTGGCTTCAAATGATCGCAACGCCGCTTTGACTTTGCTCCACATCTTCTCAATGGGATTGAGGTCTGGGGAGTAAGCAGGAAGGAACCAAACACTGGCTCCAACGCTTTCAATCAACGCGATTGTTCCCTCGTTTTTGTGAGGGGTGAGATTGTCCATGACAACAATATCCCCCTCGCTCAATGTCGGCAGGAGAACTTTACGAACGTAGGCGCGGAATACTTCCGTATCAGTAGCCCCTTCGATGGCCATGCAGGCGGTTGACCCGTCCAGACGCACGGAGGAGATCATTGTTGTCGTGCGCCAGTGGCCATGGGGGCAGGCAAAGTGAAGTCGCTCTCCGCGCTGAGATCTGCCCCGCAGCCGAGTCATGTTGGTTTTCGCTGCGGACTCATCCAAAAATACAAGCTTGGCAGGGTCTATGCCACTTTGGCGGCGGCGCCAAAGTGCCCGGGCTTTGACCACATCCTCACGCTCCTGCTCGATTGCGTGGAGAGTCTTTTTTTATATGTCAGCCCCATGTCTTTGAGGACGTAGTGAATGGCGGGCAGGGTGCAATCCAGCGCAAGTTTCTCGCGCATTTCCTTCAGGGTCATGTCCGGCTTTTGCTTCAAAATGACTCGCAGTTGCTCACGGTGACTCCCCAAAATAAGTGGTTTGCGTCCGCATTGATGATAACGCGGCCCGATCTCCCCGGTGTGGCGGCGCTGTTGAAGGAGCTTCTTAACCATTCCCAGGGACACTCGAAAGCGCTTTGCCACCTGCTCACGGGTTCCCCCCTCCTTGTCGTATGTTGTTAAGATGCGTTCCCGCAGATCCATCGAGAGAGTCTTCATGCCAAACCCTCTACAGCAAATATCAAACGGCTACAATATTAATTAAAATGCTCTATGCAAAATTCAAGCGATGTTTTTCTTCGCGAACAGTGTTATTGAGCCGCGTGCGGCAATTATCCTACAGATGCCGCGCCGACGCGTACGACTTGCCGTTGGGGGGTTGGGTATTCGTATCAGCGCACGACCCGGCCGGAGCCGGCACCGTTCATGAGGGCTTCGACTTCGGCGCGCGAGGTGTAGTTGATATCTCCAACGATCGAGTGGCAGAGGCAGGATGCGGCGACGGCGAAGGCGATGGCATCGGCCGGGGCGCTGAGCTCGGGGGTGTTGAGGGCAAAGATGAGGCCGGCCCCGAACGAATCCCCTCCCCCGACACGGTCGACGATATTCCGGATTTCGTACGGCTGGTAGGCTGCGGCGCGGTCGGGCGCAAAGCGGGCCTGTCCGTCCGCCACGTTATAGAGCATGGCGCCCCAGTTGTTGTGCGAGGCCGAGATGCTTTCGCGCAGGGTGATCGCGACCTGGCGGATATTCGGGAACTGCTGGGCGATCTGCCGGGCGACATCTGGAAATGCGGACGTGTCGAGCTTTCCGGATTCGACGTCCGTATTTGCCGCATGGATTCCGAGGACGTCGGCGGCATCTTCCTCGTTGGCGATGAGCACGTCGACAAACGGAAGGATCGCGCGCATCGTTTTTCCGGCCAGCGCCTTCGAGTCGGTTCCCGGCTCCCAGCTCCAAAGTTTTTTTCGGAAGTTCAGGTCGCAGGAAACCATGACCCCGACCTCCTTGGCGGCCTGCACCGCATGGAGCACAGCCTCCGCGGCGGTCTGGGAGAGGGCCGGCGTGATGCCGGTGGTGTGCAGCCAGGCGGCTCCCTCAAAGATCGCTTTCCAGTCGTACGCGGATGCGGGGGTCAGGCTTACAGAGGAATGCGAACGGTCGTAGATCACGTTGCTCGGGCGCTGGTTTGCGCCGTTCTCAAAGAAGTAGAGCCCGAGCCGGCCATCCTTCGTGCGGTGGATGCACGACGTATCGACGCCGAGCCCGCTGAAGACCCCGACGCAGGCGTCGGCGATGACATGGTTCGGAAGCGCGGTGACAAATCGTGCCTTTGCCCCGAATTGTGCGAGCGAGGCGGCGACATTCGCCTCAGCCCCGCCGAACGTCATCTCCAGCGCACCAGGCAGGGCCTGGCGAAAGCGCAGAAGGTTTTCGGGCGCGAGCCGGCCCATGACTTCTCCAAACGTGACGATGGTTTTCATAGAGTTGGTTTTCAGGCGCGGGCGGCGGCGATGTTGGCGATGGCTTCCTTGGCGAGCCCGGTGATCGCGGCCCAGTTCCCGGCTTTGATGGCATCCTTCGGCGCGAGCCAGGATCCTCCGACCGCCGAGATCAGCGGATCGGCGAGGTAGGTCCCCATATTGTTGGCGTTGAGCCCGCCAAGCGGGACAAATTTGACGCCGAGGTGCAGGTAGGGAGCCGCCATCGCCTTCAGGAACGGAAGCCCGCCGGACGGCTCGCACGGAAAAAACTTGAGGAGCCGGCAGCCGCATTCGAGCGCCGCCTCGATATCGCTCGGGGTCGCCACGCCGGGCGCGAAGGGAAGCTCCTCGGCCAGAGCGGC
>JBGTAT010000231.1:0-16920 GCA_041749755.1 Terrimicrobiaceae bacterium
GGACGGTGACGCTGCTGCCCAGCCCGCGGGATCGCGGCACATTCCCCTCGACGCTCCAGTGAAAGGCAAAGCGTCGCTGGCGGGACTCCTGGAAAAAGAGGGCGGCCGCCTCGTCGGCCATGTCGCCGCACGCCGGGCCACGCCCGCGCCGGACGGTTGTCGTATTATAAAGTTTCAGGGCGATGCCCAGACAGTCAAATCCCGGCCCCAGGTTGGCCGTCGTGGCAGGCACCCTCACACGCACTTCGTTCATCCGGCGGATCATGGGCGATGTCCCGCCCCGGGAAAAGAAGATATGTGAGCGTCCTCCCTGGCGCGGTTGCAGGACAAAAATCTTCAACCATGGAGGCGGGGGGCGTTGCCGAAGGAGTGCGAGTTGAGAGGGGATTCTCTCTCGCGGCCGAAAACATAAGCGGCGGTTCCCCATGCTACTGGCACTCCTCAACTCACGCGGGAAGGAGCTTGAGTTTGCAGAGGGCCGCAAGTTTTTTTTGGCGCCCGTCGAACGAGGAAAATGCGTTGCAGCCGATTTCCAGAGCGGCCGCGACATGCCAGATGCCGGCGGAGCGCGCGAGAGTGCCCGCGGCATGTTTCGCGGAAAGGACTTCCGCTCGCAGGTAAACGGAATCCAGATCGTAGTCGGGGCGCGCCAGGACTCCCTTTGCAAGATCGCTTTCCAACGTCTGAAGGGCGGCGCGTTGCCCGGCTGCAGAAATCTCCCCGCGTCCGCGCTTTAATCGGATGGCCGTTCGCAACTCCAATTCCAAAAGATGGGTGAACGGCACCGGAGGCTTCTCCGCCAGGAGGATCTCCACCGCCGCCGCGGAGCTGGCTTCACGCACGTAGATTTTGATTAAGGTGGACGTGTCAAAATAGGCTCTCATCGGTCAGTATTCCCCGCGCAGGTAGTCCACGAGCTCCTCGGCTCGCCCTTTCGTCGGGCCGCTTGGAAACTGGCGATTCAAGCGCTCCTCAAAATCCGGCCAGGCGATGGGTTCTTTTTTCTTTTTGCCCACCGGAGAGAGGATCGCGAAAGCCCGTCCGCGCTTCTGGATCGTTACGCTCTCGCCCTCATAAATCCATCGGGAAACGGTCGCAAAGTTGTTTCTCAAGTCAATAACCGATGCTATTTTCATGATAAATATCTTATCACGAAACGGGGAGTCGGCAAGACCTGTTTGCCCCGGCGCTGTTAAACCCGGGATCTGCGGGAGTGAAGCGCAAAGCTTGCGGACAGAGCGGCCTGACATCCTTCAGAGCCGGTGCCATCATATTTTCATTCAGGCCGGAAGATCTCTCCGCGCGATGTCAATAGGCAAGGCCTGACCCTTTCGCCTTGATCGTCCAGTAACGAGCCTATCGAAGGCGTAGGCAAAGCAAAGAAAGCCTCCGACCAAGATCAGGTAAAAGGTAAATTGTCGATCATCCATGCCCGGTCGAATCACATTTTGAGCAGGGTTCAAAGGGTTGTAGGAAACCGTGATTACTTTTTTGTTTTGGATGTGTTGCCGAAAATACTCCCTGAGCTCTTCATCGATTGTCATGCAAAACTCGAGCTTATGGCCCTTAAATGTAGACTGCCCTATGGCAAACGAATACGAGAAGTGGCTTTTTTTGACCCCAAGGGATGCTTCTTTCAGCGTTGCGCGTGTGGTCGGCCACGAGACGCTCTGCCGTCCAAGACTGGTCTCTTCATGAAGTAGAAAAGCCAAAGTTCCGAAAATGAAAAATAGAATCAGGCTAATAAGAAGACGGACGATCATCATAACCTGCCGTCACGCACCTGGTTAAGCTGGCTGGCGGTGTGGGTGGTGGGTTTTGGAATACAGACCTCGAACGGAAGCCCGCGTTTCAAGATGATCTGCGAGTAAAAGATTCGGATCGCCTCGGTAGGACTCAACCAAAGGCGATGGAGAATACTCTCTGCCTGCTCTTTGATTTCTGGCTGAATTCTGCAGTGGACGGCTGCTGATTTCATAGAAAATATGTGTTGCATACGGTACACAGCGTCAAGTTTCTATTTTCTGTTATTGACATTGCCTCGGTTAAAGTTATTGATGTCGTTTAACCCTAGCCTGGAGCATGTTCATGTGCATCTCAGTGCGCTTCTTCTGGCTGTCCTCTGAGATGTGCGGATAGACCTCTTCAAGCCGCGCCAACGCCAGTGCGGCAACTTCATCTTCAAGCTCTTCGTTTGGCGTTGCTTCAAAAGCTGTCATCACAAGCCACGGCTCATCTGATGCGTGAAGCGGTGCCAAATCTGTGACCTTTGCCCCGATCATCCATAGGGTATGGTGTTGAGAATAGGCTTCCTGCCGGTTTTTCGGTGGATGCCTTGGAATGGCGTCAACCAACTGTGGAATCGCAGGCCTTCCAAGTTGGCGGAGCTCGGCAAGAACGTTCAAGCTTCGGGAATCATCCGACATCCCTGCCAACGCAAACTCGGTCAACTCGGTGGCGATTGCATCGATCTTTGCTTTAACCCTTTCCGTCGCCAACCTCTGGTCGGTCCTTTCCTCCTGCGGAATCTTCGCCCAGTTGCAGAATTGGGTGATTGGGTAGCTCTCTGAAAAAGGTTTCTGCTTTCGATCTGGATCTTTCGGTATTTGCTCGCGCACCGAACGGCAGGCGAGATCCAATTGAGAGAGTATGCTTGCAATCTGGCTTAAGGCTTCGATGACGCCCGTTCTGTCCTCAGGTTTGCTGTGGTAAATTTCCAGTAGCTTGGGAATGAACTCGATTGCCTCAACGTTGCGGCAGATTGATGAAAAATTCAGCTCCGGCGGACGGTCTTTGACAAAGGCGTGGAATGCCTGCCTAATTCGCGTTTGTCTGGGCTCCGGATCGAGGGCTCCGTGGTCTGGTAAGACGAACTCCATGCTGATCTTGGGCGTGTTTGGAACGACCTCCGAGAATCCCTCGTTCAATACTTGGTTCCCAATGGAGCGCTGCCAACTGTGCACAAGCACAAGTTTGTCCGGATGAGCCTTCAGCTCGCGAAAACTCAGATTCCAGAACGTTGGCTTGCGTAGCAGATCCCTGGGAGGATCTGCCATCGGCTGAATCTCCAAGGCGACACTTTGGCTCGGACGCAACCGAACGTAAACTTTGCCTTGGGAATCACTGTTCAAGGATCGCACCTGCACTCTCAGGCCATTCTCGTGAAAGTGCTCCTGAATTCTGACGCCAGAGAGGATGTTGCCCGTGGTGTCGCGCAATTGGAGTTCGACCCGTGTTGAGTTCCCAAAGTCTATGAGTAGGGCGGCCCCCAGCCATAGTATTATCGCGGGGATGACTGTTGAGAGTTGCCAAGCTTCCCTTCTTGGTCGGCAAACAAATGTAGCGATCAGACCAAGCAGACATATCGCGAGAGCCGGCAGCAGAAAAAAGGCCATCATTCCTGCAAACCCCGCCTCCGGCCCGCTCATGCTCCCGATGCTGCTCAAAATCCTGATGATCTTGAATGCCGCATAAGCAAAGATTCCAGTGGTTGGAAACCATATAAAGAGGATCCAACCACGGCGACGGAAGGCGAATGAAAGACAGAGCCCGCAGATCATTACACAGAGCCACACCAACGCAGATGTGTGAGAAAGCTGGGAGAAAACCATGACGGCTAAACGCTGAGGAAGGTGATCATACTCCCGCCGAACCTCCCCAGTCAGGAATCGCTGCTTGCTTTCGGCCTGGCTCGTGCCCGCAAAGCGGAATCAGCAGGAAACCTGCCACAAGTCTCGAAGGGAGGGGAATTAGGTCGACCGTTAACATTAATCGTCGTGCCTTCCTGCTTCTGAATACTCAATAAGAACTCCCTTCGTAAACCGGGCCACAATATTATAGATCCAGGCGACGATGAAGCCTGTAATAACTCCAAAAAGGGCGGAAATGAGTGGCTGAAACACAAGCATCATTGGCATCGAGGACACTTCGTTATTGACTGGGCTTCCAATCCCAAATGAGCCAAGCGCTCCGAATACACTGAGACCGGCGATCACTAAACCAACGATGCCATAAATTGCTCCAAGCACGATGGAAAGGGATGGAGGGGATATTCGCCGAATTTGGATTCTCATGATCGATGTATTTTTACGCAGTTAAGAAGGCTCATTTGGGTGATATTGAAAACGGTTTGATGCAGGTTATGTAAATGCCGCCTATAGTACAGGTAAAAATTCGGAATAGGCAATGCGAAGCCACCATTTCTGGAGCCTCTGGCGGGGATGTTCCGGGAGGCCGTGAACGAGGCGGAGCGGAATTCGTTTTTGCCATTGGGCGACACGGATTCGAAAGTTCCTTGCGCCGGGGGGCTTTCATCGGTTCACGGTTCCTCCTGTGGAAAGTGCTGTTCGAGATCCATCGCGTCGTGGAGGTAGCGCAGGATTTCCACGTGGGTTCGGGTCGTTCGAAATAGGATAAGATGTCTGGGGCGATGCACGTGGGGAGTACAGCTACGTGTTCTGCTATGTCGGAGGTGGTAGATTAAAAGTGTGTCGGCGGCCTGCTGGGCGCCCGGGCAATCAGGGTCTTCCGCAAGGTCCAGCAATGCCTGGCAGATGAGGCGGCTGTAGCGCTCCATCGCCGGACGTCCGAAGGCGTCAAGGGTCCACTCAAGGATGGACTGCAGGTCGGAATCTGCGGTTGCCGTGTGGCGGATGGCCCTCATCTCCCCGCAGGAGCTTTGCGAAGTGCAGACCGGGCGATTCTTTCTAGGTGGCGCGAAATTTCCGCGGCGGGAAGATCCGTGAACCGGCCTGCGGCCACATCATCTATACCGGCTCGCGCCGATTCGCGAAGCCGCTGGATTTTCAGTTCGCGCAAAGTCTGCTCGTGTTCGAGGAGCCGCAGCCCGGCGCGAACGACTTCACTGGCATTCCCAAACCTGCCATCGCGAACGTTCGCCTCAACAAACTTTTTGAAGTGGGGCGGTAGGTTGACGTTTTGGGTTGGCATGGCATTCAGGATGCTAAAGTTGGCAATAACTGTCAATTTTGAAGATGCTTCCCAAGACCCGTTTTTTTGACCTCCCAGAGAGCAGGTCCTCTTTTAAAATGACGGCGGCTGGTAGAGGTTGTTGTTGCCTGCGGGCGGAAAATCGCCAACATCGGATTTATGACCAAGTCCGTCCCGATGCGGCCGAGGCTCGCCCCCAAGGCGACCTTGGCCTTTGCGATCGTCGCCAGCCAGTACAATGCCGTGTACACCCAGGCGCTCGTCGACCATGCTTACGCTGAGCTAAATGTGATCGAGCCCGGGGCGACGGTGAGCCTGGTCTCCTCGCCCGGCTCGTTTGAGATCCCGCTGCTGGTGCAGTCATTGGCCGAGCTGGACCGCTACCATGCGATCATTGCGCTGGGGGTGCTCTTCCAGGGCGAAACCGCCCATGCGACGCTCATCGCCCAAGGGGTCACAAACGCGCTGCTGAACATTTCCCTGTCGCACCGGATCCCCGTGATCCACGAAATCCTCCTCCTCGACAACGAGGAGCAGGCCCGGGCCCGATGCCTGGAGGAGGGGCTCAACCGGGGCATCGAAGCCGCACGGGCCGCGGTCGCTGCCGCCCGCTCGCTGCGCGACATTAAATAATATGGGAGTTCGAAGAGATGCCCGCGAGGCCGCCGTCCAATACCTTTACCAGCGCGAGCTGCAGGGCGATGAGAGCGATGCTCTCCTCGAAGAATTTTACCGGCTGCGCGGGCTCAGCCCGAGCGCCCGACGGTTCTGCGAGTCCCTGCTCGGCGGCTGGATGTCGAACCGCGCGGAGATCGACCGCGTCATCGGCGAGCACGCCAGGAATTACGAATTTGTCCGCCTCTCGGCCGTCGATCGCAACATCCTCCGCATCGCCTGCCAGGAAATCCTGTTCTGCGAGGACGTGCCGGCCGCGGTCGCGATCAACGAGGCGATCGAGATCGCCAAAAAGTTCAGCACCGCGGAGTCGGGGAAGTTTGTGAACGGCGTCCTCGACAACATCCGCCGCTCGAAGGCCTGACCGATGGCGCTCGGGTTCTTCAAATCGTTTGTTGCGAAGTTTTCGGCGCGGCCGGTCGACTGGGACGAGCTGGAGGAGGCGCTGATCCGTGCCGACCTCGGCGTCCCGATGACCTTAAAAATCCTGGAGGCCCTGCGCGAGCGCGGCAAGGAAGTCACCGGCGAGACAGCTGCTGAAGTCGCGCGCGGGGAGATCCTGGCGGTGCTGCCGCCGGCGGTCCCTCTCCTTCGCCCGTTCCCGGCCAAGCCCAAGGCGATCCTGGTCGTCGGGGTGAATGGGACCGGCAAGACGACGTCGTCGGCAAAGCTCGCCCAATGGTTCAAAACCAAGCGCCATTCCTGCCTGCTCGTGGCGGCGGACACATTTCGCGCGGCCGCCATCGAGCAGCTCGTGCTCTGGGGCGACCGCCTCGGGATCGACGTCGTCAAAAGCCAGTACCAGGGGGATTCGGCCGCGCTCTGCTACGATGCCTGGACGAGCGCCCACAAGCGGAACATCGAGTTTCTGATCTGCGATACCGCCGGGCGGCTCCACACGAAGAGCAACCTCATGCAGGAGCTCTCAAAAGTCGGCCGCACGCTCGCCAAGCACGATCCCGATGCCCCGCACGAAAAGTGGCTCGTCGTCGATGCCACGACCGGCTCGAACGCCCTCGTCCAGGCCCGGGAATTCCACCAGGCCATCGGCCTCACCGGAATCATCCTCACCAAGCTCGACGGCAGCGGCAAAGGCGGGGTCGCGGTCGCTATCCAGCATGAGCTCGGGATCCCGACCCGCTTCATCGGCACCGGCGAAAAGCCGGGCGATTTCGCCCCGTTCGAGAGAGAAAGCTTCGTCGGCCGGATTGTCTGATCGCTTGCGCGATGGCAGGAAAATCTCCCGCGCCCGGGCAATTTGCCGAAAAAAGAGATTTCCAACCGGCCCCGCGACGTGTCCTCTGGTCTGGCATGAAACGATTTGAGAATCAGGTGGCGATTGTGACGGGTGCGGGCCGGGGGATCGGGGAGGCGATTGCCAGGCGGCTGGCTTCGGAAGGGGCAAAGATTGCCGTGGTGAGCCGGACCGAGGCGAACTCGGTACGGACGGCGGACGCGATCAACGCGATGGCCGCCGGGACCGCGCGCGCCTATGCGGTGGACGTGGCGGATTTTGATGCGGTGCAGAAGGTCGGCGAGCAGATCCTGGCCGACTTCGGACGCTGCGACGTGCTCGTGAACAATGCGGGAATCACCCGCGACACCCTGGCGATGCGGATGTCGAGCGACGACTGGGATGTCGTGCTCCAGACAAACCTCAAGGGAGCATTCAATTTTTCGCGCGCCGTCATGCGGGCGATGGTGAAGCAGCGCTCGGGCCGGATTATCAACATCAGCTCGGTCAGCGGGCTCATGGGCCTGGCGGGCCAGGCGAACTACGCCGCCAGCAAGGCCGGGCTCATCGGGATGAGCAAGAGCATCGCCCGCGAACTGGCAAGCCGCGGGATCACGGTGAACGTCGTGGCGCCCGGGTTCATCGAGACCGACATGACCTCGGTCCTCAGCGAGGAGGTCCGGAAGGGCGCACTCTCGCAGATCCCGCTCACAAAATTTGGCGCGGGCGAGGACATCGCCGCCGCCGTCGCATTCCTCTCGAGCCCGGAAGCCTCGTTTATCACCGGCCAGGTTTTGGCTGTTGACGGCGGGATGTCGATGTAACGTCTCCCTCCAACCATGCTCCTCTGTTTCCTCAGACACGCCGAAGCCGAAGACTCCGGCGGTGCCGACTCCGAGCGCAGGCTCTCGCTCAAAGGGGTGGACCAGGCAGGACGGGTCGGAAGGTTTCTGGAGAAGAGCCGCCTCGTCCCGGAAGTCATCCTGACCAGCCCGATCCTTCGAGCGCGGCAGACGGCCGACATTGTCGCTGCAATCCTCAAGGTCCCGCTGCGCGAGCTTCCATGGCTGGCGTGCGGGATGGATGCGGAGAACTGCCTGGCGCAGCTTGCCTCCTACGCTGAGCATGAGCACGTCCTCCTGATCGGTCACGAGCCCGACTTGAGCGAGGCCATCGCCCACCTGATCGGGCTTTCGGACCCCTCGGCCATCAAAATCCGCAAGGCGTCGCTGACCGGCGTCGAGGTCGCCGACCTGCACGCCGGGTGCGGGCTATTGCATTTTTGCGTTCCCGTGCGTTTGATGCAGCCATGAACCGAGAGATCCTTCATTCCCGCGCTTTTGTTTCCGATGCCGTTGCCCTGATCACCGGTGCGGCCGACCAGGCGATTGCCGAGCGGGGGGTCTTCCGGATTGCCCTCAGCGGCGGGAACACTCCACGGCCAGTCTATGCGGCGCTGGCTGAGAGCGGCTGCGATTGGAATACGTGGGAGGTCACCTTCGGAGACGAGCGCTGCGTGCCGCCGGAGAGCGACCAGAGCAACTTCAAGATGGCCAAGGATTCGTTTTTTGATCACGCCGCGATCCCGGCAGCCAACATCCTGCGCATGGCCGGAGAGCTCGATCCCGCACTGGCCGCAAAAAACTACGAGGCCGAGCTCCTCGCCCGCTCGGCCCCTTACGTCCACGACCTCATCCTGCTGGGGATGGGGGATGACGGCCACACCGCCTCGCTCTTCCCGGGAACCGAGGCCCTCGGGATCACGGACCGTCTGGTCGTGGCAAACTACGTCCCGAAGTTTTCCACCTGGCGCCTCACATTTACCTACCCCCTCCTCAACGCCGCCCGCCACGTCTGCTTTTTGGTGAGCAGCGCCGGGAAGGAACCCATCCTCGAAGGTGTCTTCGGCGGGCATTCCAACTACCCGAGCGCCGCGGTCTGCCCGACCTCCGGCCGTGTGACCTGGCTCCTCGGCGGCGGGGCCTGAAACGACTTTTATGAAAGCACTCCTGCTGACGAACGAATTCCCTCCCCGCATCTACGGCGGGGCGGGCGTCCATGTCCAGTACCTGAGCCGCGAGCTGGCAAAACTGATGCCGGTCGAGGTGCGGTGCTTCGGCGATCAGAACGTGGTGGCCGGCAACCTGACCGCCCTCGGGTTCGGCCTGGTCTCCGATGCCTACACCTGCCCGAAGCCGCTTACGCCGGTGCTGGGTGCGCTCCAGCGGTGCCTGGACTTTAACACGACCGCCATCTCCGCCGACGTCGTCCACTGCCACACCTGGTATTCCCACCTCGGCGGAATCCTCGCGAAGCTCAACTATGGCATCCCGCTGGTTGTGACCGTCCACTCCCTCGAGCCCCTGCGGCCCTGGAAGCGTGAGCAGCTTGGCGGCGGATACGACTTTACCTGCTGGCTGGAAAAAACCGCCTTGGAGATGGCGGATGCCGTCATCGCGGTTTCGGACGAGACCCGGCGCGATATCGAGCGGCTTTTTGATGTGCCGCCCGAAAAGATCCACAACATCTACAACGGGATCGACCCGGACGAATACACCCCCGCCACCGCGCATGCCGCGCTGCGGCGGTTCGGGGTCAACCCGCACGAGCCGTACATCCTTTTTGTCGGGCGGATCACCCGGCAGAAGGGCATCATCCACCTCCTCAACGCCATCAAATACCTGGACCCCGGGTTTCAGGTCGTCCTTTGTGCCGGCGCGCCGGATACGCCGGAAATCGCGGCCGAGATGAAGCGGGCTGTCGCCGCCGCCCAGCAATCCCGGCCGGGGGTCATCTGGATCGAGGAGATGCTCGACAATCGCTCGAAGATCGAGTTTTACACCCACGCTGGAGTTTTTGTCTGCCCGTCGATCTACGAGCCGTTTGGCATTATCAACCTGGAGGCGATGGCGTGCGGCACCGCTGTGGTGGCCAGCTCGGTCGGCGGCATCCGCGAGGTCGTCCGGCAGGGCGAGACCGGCTACCTCGTCGCCGTCGAGCAGATGCAGGAAACCCCGTTCGAACCGGTCAACCCCAGCAGGTTCTCCAAGGACCTCGCCGCCCGGATCAACGAGCTCATGGCCGATCCTGCCAAGCGGATCGCGTTCGGCCAGGCCGGCCGCCAGCGCGCGATCGACGTCTTCTCGTGGAGCGCAATCGCCGCCCAGACGCGGGACCTCTACGAGTCGCTCGGATAACATCGATTTTTTGTGAGCTCCCATTGACTCCGCCCAGCGAGCGGCTACATTCCCGCTTCTAAATACCATGAGCAAACCCGTCATCACCGCCTACCTGAAAACCCACTGCGGCTGGAGCCGCGGAATCCGCGCCGTCCTCGAAAAGTACGAGATACCGTATTTGGAGAAGGATATCATCACCAACCCGGACTACCGGTTTGAGATGGAGCAGCTCAGCGGGCAGCCGCTCTCTCCTTGCGTCGTCGTCAATGGCACGATGCTTCCCGACATCAGCGGCGAAGAGCTCGAAAGCTACATGCTGGCGAACCACCTCGTCGGCGAGCCCGCCAAGTCGACAGATGTCCCGCTCAACGCGGCCTGCTCGGACGAAGAGCATGCCTCGATGGTCAAGCTGAAGCTCTGAGGCCAGCAGGCGGCCCGCCCGCAGAGCCGCTTCCCTGCTGAAATTTGAAGGGGTGGGGCACGTGGCTTCAGGGGCTGTATCTCTATGCTCGGATATTACGTCCACGATCTCAGCCCGTTCCTTCTGGATTTCGGGAACGGGATTGGCCTGCGCTGGTATGGGCTGGCCTATGTGATGGCGTTTATCGCCGCCTACGGCGTCTGTGTCTGGATGGCCCGGCGGGGATATTCCGAGCTGGCCCCAGCCCAAGTCGGCGACTTCATCACGGGAGTCGCGCTCTTTGGCGTTATTCTGGGTGGCCGCCTCGGATACATGGTGTTCTACGACTGGGCGGCCTTTGTCGCCAACCCGCTCGTCCTCTTCAAGTTTTGGGATGGGGGGATGTCGAGCCATGGGGGGATGGTGGGTGTCGCCCTCTTCTCGCTCTTCTACGCCCGGAAAAAAAACCTCTCCTGGCTGAACCTCGGGGACAGCCTGGTCGTCGCGGCCCCGATCGGACTCTTCTTCGGGCGCTGCGCGAACTTCATCAACGGCGAGCTCTACGGCCGCGTCGCCAGCGTCTCGTGGGCCATCCAGTTTCCTAAAGAACTCTACGACGCTCCCCCGGAAACCGCCGAGCTCGCCCTGCGCGAGGCCCGGGCAATCAACCCGCAGTGGGCGGGCGTCGGGGATCTCGTGGAAAACGTCCGCCTCTCGCCGGCGCTCCGCGAGCAGCTCTCCGGCACGCTCTCCCCCAGGCATCCCTCCCAAATCTATGAGGCGCTTCTCGAAGGGGCCGTCCTCTTCGCAATCGTGTGGGTCCTGCGCACCCGGTTCCGCCTCCCCAATGGCGTTCTCACCGGCATCTTTTTTATCGCGTACGCCGTCCTCCGCATTGCCGGCGAATTCTTTCGCGAGCCGGACGCGCCGCTCACGCTCGCCCTTTCGCGCGGCCAGTTTCTTTCGTTGTTCCTGATCCTTCTCGGCGCGGCGTTCATCGCGCAGGCAACCCGCCGTCCGACCTGGGCACCAAAATTCCGCCCATGAAAATGCGCTGGATCGCCCTCATTGTCCTGGTCGCATTCGGATTCTGGCTGTTCAGCCCGCCCAGATTTTCTTCGATTGCTCGTCCGGCCGCCAGCTACGACGAGGCGCTCAAGCGGTTTGCGGAGATTGAGGTGGCCGAGGCATCGCTGCCGCTGGCCCCCGAGGGGAAAAGCCGCCTGTTCACGCACGGCCACAAAACCGGGCGGGTCTTCGTCCTCCTCCACGGGCTCACGAACTGCCCGGAACAATTTGTTCCGCTCGCCAAAATCCTCTTCGCCTCCGGGGCGAACGTGGTCATCCCCCGCGCCCGCTATGCCGGGTTCGCCGACCGCATGAACGACGTCCAGGGCCTCCAGTCCGGCCAGGATCTTCTGGATCAGGCCTCGGAGGGGCTCGATATCGCAGCCGGCCTCGGCGATCGGATCTCACTTGCCGGACTCTCGGGAAGCGCGGTCGCTGCCGCCTGGATGGCCGAACACCGCGAGGGGATCGAATCCGTCCTCGTCATGTCGCCGTTCTTCAGCCTCTACGGCTATCCGGTCCCGGTCATCGATGCCTTCTCCGCAGTGCTCTCGAAGGCCCCGAACTTTTATATGTGGTGGAACAATGCCCTTCAGGAAAAGAACCCGGGACCATCCTACGCGTACCCGCGCTACGGGACCCGCTGCATGGCGGATACCGTCCAGCTGTCGCGCGCCGTCCGCTCCTCGATCGGGCCGATCAAAGCCGGTCGCATGGATATCCTGACGACCGGGACGGATGTCGGAGCGAACAATGCGCTCACCGACGAACTCGCGTCGGAGTGGGCCGCCAAGAACCCCGCGCGCGTTACCGCCTACCAATTCCCTGCGACGGACGGCGTCCCGCACGACATGGTCGATCCCAATCAGCCGGATGCCAAAATCGGCCTGACGTACCCCGCCATCCTGGAGCGACTGGGTGTGTCCCCGGCGGCCAGCCCAAAAAATCCTGAAGAGGCCCGCGAATGATTCCCGCTTTTTTAACCATCCCATCTCCTCTCGGCCCCCTCACGCTGGTCGGCACCGGGAGCGGGCTCTCGGGCGTTTACTTTGAGAACCAGCGCCACTGGCCGAAGGACTCCGCCCGCTGGATTCCAGAAGCGGACCCCGCGCGCTTCGCCTCAGCGGTGGCAGCCCTTGATTGCTACTTTTCCGGTGAAAAGAAGTCGTTCGCTTTTCCCCTCGATATTTCTTCGGGAACCCCCTTCCAAAGGTCTGTCTGGAAGGCGCTCCGCAAAATCCCCTTTGGCAAGACCATCACGTATGGCGAGCTCGCTGAGAAGATCGGCGCGCCATCCGCCGTCCGCGCCGTCGCCGCCGCCGTCGGACGCAATCCGCACGCGATCATGACCCCCTGCCACCGCGTCATCGGCCGCAACGGCACCCTTACCGGCTACGCCGGCGGACTCGACCGCAAACGCTGGCTCCTCGCCCACGAAGGCGTCAAACCAGCAGGCTGATCAGGCAGGGTTTTACGGCCGTGTACTGATTGCGTGGCGGGCTCGGCGTTGAGCCGTGCTTCTTGGCGGATGCTCCCGATCAAGGTGGCATTTTCCGGAAGACCGCGAAGTATTTTCCTGTTGCCTCGGGTGGCGCGGGAAGCGATAACGGCTGGCTCCATGGACCTGATCAAGCAATTTCTCGACTTCCTCCTGCACGCCGAAAATCACCTGGTGGAATTTATCCAGAACTACGGCGTCTGGATTTACGCTCTGCTTTTCGCTATTATTTTTTGTGAGACCGGTCTCGTGGTGACGCCGTTTCTTCCCGGCGACTCTCTGCTCTTTGCCGTCGGAGCCCTGGCGGCGCGGCCGGATATCGGCCTGCGCGTCGAGATCATCACGCCGCTCCTGCTCGTCGCGGCGATCGTCGGCGACAGCGTGAACTATTCCATCGGCAAGTGGGTCGGGCCGCGCGTGTTCCACTTCGAGTCGAACCGGTTTTTTAATCGCGACCACCTTCTCAAGGCGCACGCGTTCTACGAAAAGTACGGCGGGCGGGCAATCATCCTGGCCCGGTTTGTCCCGATCGTCCGCACGTTTGCGCCGTTCGTGGCGGGTGTGGGGACGATGAACTATCCGAAGTTCATCATCTACAATGTGAGCGGGGCGATCCTGTGGGTCGGCCTGTTTGTGGGCGCCGGTTATCTTTTCGGCAACATGCCCTTTGTCCAGAAGAACATGAAGGTGGTGATCCTCGGAATCATCGTGGTCTCGGTTCTGCCGATCGCTTGGGAGATCCTCAAGGCCCGGCTCGAAAAAAAGCGGGCTGCCTGAGGGGCAAGGGCATTCCTGCCCTTGGTCGGAGGGATCCGCCCGTGCGGCATGCGCCAAAAGTCGCGGCTTCGCCGCGGTATGCTTTCAGCCAGGGCCAGGAATGACCCTGCTCCTTACGCAGCAGCGACGCTTGGGGTTAGCAGTTCATCTTGCGCAACACGCTCGCCAGCGTGATTGGGGACGACCTTTCGCCTTCGGGAGGGCTTCGGCGGAACGAGGGCCGTGTCGTCCGAGGATAACAAGCGCGCCAGCGTGGAGGGACGACCTCCGTGTCGTCCGACTTCAGAATTTGGCGGCGAGGCGGAGGATTTGGTGCGAGAGGTCGCCGGCGTGGGCGATCAGGTCGCGTGCGAATCCTAGCCAGCTGACCCCGGGCGAGGCGATGATGAGAAGGACAGCGAGCAGGCTCAGATTGAGCAGGTAGATCAGGACCAACGAAAAAAACGTGCCGCCGTACGTGAGGTCCGGCTGACCTTTCGGGATCATCCAGCAGGTGAACGAGAGGTGGAAGGCCCATGTGGCTCCGACGCTCGCGTAGAGGAGTTGGCGGTACGGGGAAACATCCGTGAAGAGTGCGGCGATCCCGTAGATCGCGATGACAAGCAGGCTATAGATCGGAAAAAAGTACGGGGCGAGGGCGATCCAGGTATTGGTTTTATCCGTGAGGATGTGGCCGCCTTCCTTCGACACCTGGAACCGGTGGACTCGCCCGCCCATCAGGTACACCCAGATCGCATGGGTCAGCTCATGGCCGAAGACGTAGATCCAGAGCGGCCGGGGCAGCCCGAAGAAGGCGACCAGCCAGAGGAGTGCCCCCAGAGAAAAGAACCAAAATTCCTCGGTGATCCAGAACCCATCGTGGACGGTCGTTCGTGCGAACGCGGTGAAGAACGTCTGCGTGAGGACCCACGCCGGAGGGAGCAGGAAGATCCCGACCAGGAACTTGACCCAGCGGGTGGGGACGTTCTCGGGGATCGCCCCGGCGATGGCCGCCTGAAACCTGGCCGGCTTGCGCTTGGGGCGGCGTTTCCCGGCCACGGTCGGGTCAGGCTCGGCCCAGGTACGAGCCGTCGGCGGTGCTGACCTTGATGAGCTCGCCCTCCTTGATAAAGAGCGGGACGTTGATCACCTTGCCGGTCTCGAGGGTCGCCGGCTTCTGCACGTTGTTCGCCGAGTCGCCGCGGATGCCGTCCGCCGATTCGGTTACCTTGAGATGGACGGAAGAGGGGAGGATGACCTGGGCCGGGCGCCCCTCGATGCTGAGGACCTCGACCTTCAGGTTCTCGACGAGATAGTCTTTGCCCTCGGCGATGAGGTCGCCGTGAAGGGTGATCGACTCGTACGACTCGGGGTCCATGAAATGGTAGCCCTGCGGGTCGGCATAGCTGAACTCCAGCTGCTGGCGGTTGACATCGACCAGGTCAACCTTTTCGGTCGAGGAGAACCGGATGTCGGCTGACTTGCCGGTTCCGATGTACCGGATAATGCACTGGACAAACGCGCGGAGGTTGCCCGGGGTGCGGTGTTGGACGTCGAGGACGATGGCTGGGTTTCCGTTGTACCGGAGCGCCATGCCTTTGCGGAGATCATTTGCTGCTGCCATTCGGCCTCTCTGATATTCCCCGGCGGCTGGTTTGGCAAGCCGCAATGCGGCCGCGCCAAAGAAACGAGATTACTGGGGGATCTCCTTTTCCATCCGCTCGCTGAGCCACTGCTTGATCATGCTCTGGTAGTTGAGGTACCGCGAGCGGGCGAGCCGCTTGATGCGCGCGAGCATGCGCGGGTCGAACCGGAGGGTGATCGTCGTCGAGTCCCGGTTATCGTTTTTAAGCATCGAGCCGTTCATCAGCCTCGGGTCGAGGGCGGTTTTGCTCCAGTAGGCTGTCTCCTCCTCCTCCGAGGAGAACGCGGGGAGGTCTTTCCATTTGGTCAGGACGTTCATCGGTCAGGTGGGGTCGGAATTTTTTCTTTCGTAAAACGTTTCTTCCTCGGCGGTCATGGCGCGCGAGAAGACGACGCGGTAGCGCTTCCCGTCGGTCCAGAAGACCGAGAAGACCGCGCGGTTTGAGATCGAGCGGCCGAGGATGAAGTAGCGGGCCTCGCGGCCGCCGATCTGGTCGATCTCTGGCATGATCCGGATGCTGAAGGGATCCTCGAACGACTCCTCTATTTCCTTCGAGGGGATGTCGCCGTCGGCGTAGGCGGATTGGGTCCAGTCGAATTCCATCAGGCCCCCTTCGCGTGCTGGATGAGTTCAATTTCGTAACCGTCGGGCGCATCGACGAATGCGATGGCCGAGCCGCTTGAGGCGACATGCGGGCCATCGCTGAGCGGGTATCCCAGCGCGGCGGAATGTTTGGCGAAGGCCTCAATGTCATCGACCTCGAATGCCAGGTGGGTCAGGTCGGGGCCGACCTGGACCGGGCCGCTCGCGTCAAATTTACAGATCTCGATGAGTTCCTCGCTCCCGGGCGCTTTGAAGAAGACGAGCTGGGAGCCTCGCCCGCTCGTGCTGCGGCGGACCTCCTGCAGGCCGAGGACATCGCGGTAGAAGGAAACGGTCTTTTCCAGGTCGGAAACGCGGTACCGCGTGTGGAGGAGCTTCTTGACCATCCGCTACCCATATGCGAGCACGGTCGCTTGGGAAAGCGCAAAAAATCATGATGACAACGGTTGTTTTGGTCAGCGGCGGGATGGATTCCGTCGTCGCCCTCTATCGGTCGCGGCAGGAGTCGCGCGTCGCCGCGTGCCTGAGCTTCCACTACGGGTCGAAGCACAATGACCGCGAAATTCCGTTTGCGCGATGGCACGCCGACCGGCTCGGGATCCCGCACCTGACGATCCCGCTCGGGTTCATCGGCGAACATTTTTCCTCCGACCTGCTCTGCGGGGGAGGGGAGATCCCCAGGGGGCATTACGAGGAGGAGAGCATGAAGCGTACGGTCGTGCCGTTCCGCAACGGCATCATGCTGGCGATCGCCGCGGGCCTCGCAGAAAGCCGCGGGGCGGACGGACTGGTCATCGCGGCGCACGCCGGCGACCACGCGATCTACCCGGACTGCCGGGAGGATTTCCTCAGCGCGATGGGCGAGGCGATGCGTCTGGGCACGTACGCAGGGATCAGCCTCCTGCGGCCGTT
>JBGTAT010000232.1:0-17197 GCA_041749755.1 Terrimicrobiaceae bacterium
TTCCGCGCAGAGGCCGGCGGCCTCGCTCACCCGCCAGAGCGTGTGCCGGATCCCGTCCGGGGCCACAAAATCGGCCTCCGGCGGCCGGGTGGTTTCGGCCGCGACGAGGGCGTCGATCGCTGCCTGCGGACGGTACGTCAGGAAGACCGGCCCGGTATCCGCCCCCAGAGTCCCTATGAGCTTCGTGCGGTCGTCTTCCTTGTCCCTCCGCGTCTTCTCGTGCTTGCGGATGATCTCGTTTTCGTAATCGTCGATGTGGCAGACCGCGGCGACGCCGGTCTGCGTATGGTTGCCCATCTGCTGGCGGTAGAGGTAAACGACCGGAGCCGGCTCGCGGATGAGCGTCCCCGAGGACACCAGGCCATCCAGATTCGACTTGGCCGTCGCATAGACAACCTCGGAATACGGGTCCGTATTCGCCGGCAGGTCGATCTCCGCGCGGTCAACGTGCATGAGGCTGTGCGGGTTCCCGGAGGTCAGGGCCGCAGCCTCCTCGCGGTTCACCACATCATAGGGGACACAGGCGACCTCGGCCGCCAACTCGGGTTTCGGGCTCAGCCCCTGGAATGCTCGGACTCTCAACATCCCGCCTTTTTAACACCCCCGAAAGCTGCGCGCAAGCCGGCGGAAATCCGATCTTGCAAAGGGGGATCTAACCGCACTAAGGTGCGGTTAGATAGAATAAGTCCTATAGGACATATAAGACCCATACGACCTATGAGCTCCCCAGGCCACAATCTCCTTCCGGCTTACGGCAACTACGAGGAGCTGCTCTCCTACCAAAAAGCTGAAGTCGTATATGACCTCACCTTCCGGTTCTGCGAGCGCTTTCTCAGAAGGGGTGACCGCACCATCGACCAGATGGTACAGGCCGCCCGCTCCGGGAAACAGAACATCGCCGAGGCCAGCAAAGCCTCCGGCACCTCCAAAGAGACCGAGATCAAGCTCACGAACGTCGCCCGCGCCAGCTTGGAAGAGCTGCTGCTGGACTATCAGGATTTCCTGCGCGTGCGCGACCTCCAGCTCTGGCCCAAAGATTCGAAGGAGGCGCAGTATATCCGGAAGCTCGGCCATAAGCCCCATACGACCTATGCGACTTATCGCGAGATTTGCGAGACCCGTGCCGCCGAGGTCGTGGCCAACATCGCGCTCTGCCTCATCCACCAGACGAACTACCTGCTCGATCAACAAATCCGCCGGCTCGAAAAAGATTTCGTCCAGCACGGTGGCCTGCGCGAGCGCATGACCCGCGCCCGGCTGGAGTCGAGGAATAGGTCCCATGGGTCTTATAAGTCCTATGAAACCCATAGGCTCCCGCCCGCCAGGCCCAACCCATAAAAAGCGCGCCCATCCCCGCGCCAGACGCCGATGTTGCGCTGGCGGGCCGGGTATGCTCAAGTCTGCGGCAGATGGAATGGTTCACGTTCAGCCCGCAGGATTTTGCGTACGCCTTCCTGAGCGTTTTGCTGGAGGGGGTGCCGTTTATCTTGCTGGGCACGCTGCTCTCCGGGCTGATCGACCAGTTCCTCCCCTCCAAGACGATGACCCGGTTTTTGCCGCGCAACGCGTTCTTGGGGATCTGCGTGAGCGCGGGAATGGGGGCGATCTTTCCGATGTGCGAGTGCGGGATCGTGCCGGTGATCCGCCGGCTGATTGCCAAGGGCCTGCCGGTGTCAAACGCGGTGGCCTACATGCTGGCGGCTCCGGTGGTCAACCCGATCGTGGCGGTGAGCACGTACGCCGCCTTTCGTGGGCAGGGGGCGGCGGAGTTCGTAGCCCTGCGCCTCGGACTGGCCTATTTGGTTGCGGTGATCGTGGGGCTCGCCGTGCTGAACCTGCCGATCGCGGGGGTGCTCAAGCGGAGCGTGCTCGCCTCGGTCGCTCTTGAGCCGGAGACCGGCAGCGGCGGACACCGACCGATGGGGGCCCGCCTGATCTCGGCCATGCATACCGGGATCCGGGATTTTCTGGATGTGATGGTCTATTTTGTTTTGGGCGTGGCGATCTCGTCGCTCTTCAGCACGGCGGTCAACCAGGAGGTCCTCCTGCCGCTCGCCCTCAACGATTGGCTGGCGGTCGCCTCGATGATGGGGTTCGCGGCGATCCTCTCGCTCTGCAGCACGTCGGATGCCTTCATCGCCGCAACGTTTGTCGCGTTCCCGGCGGTCGCCAAACTCGCGTTTCTCGTTTTTGGTCCGATGATGGACTTGAAGCTGATCTTCATCTACGGCGCGGTCTTCACGAAGCGGTTTGTCCTCGGCCTTGCGGTCGGGCTTTTTGTGTTGATCGGACTGCTCTGCGTGCGACTTTCCATCCTCGGCCTGTGAATACGCTGGCATCCCGACTCCTGACGTCCGCCACGCTCCTGATCTGGGGTGCCGTTCTCGCATTCTTCTTTGTTTCCAACCGGATCGCCTCATACCTTCATCCTGCATTCCACGGGTGGGTGCTGGTGTCCGGGCTGGTCCTCATTGCCTTGGCCGTCGGTTCCTTTATTTTTTGCGAGGGCGAGGGGTGCGGGACATTTTGCGCGCAACCGGGCTGGAAAAAGTTGGTCATGGCGATTGTTCTGACCGTTCCCCTCCTTCTGGCCACGGTGATCTCGCCGAGCGAGTTCGGGGCCACGGCGGTGATGAACCGCGGGATCATCGACAACCTCGACGAAATTCCGGCTTATGCTCCCCCTCTCGAGCCGCCGCTTCCTCAGGCGGACGGCTCGATCGGCGAGGGCACGATGATGGACCCGGCGCTCTACCTCGCCAAAAACCCAGCCGGCCAGATCAAGGCCGAGACGATCGACCTGCTCTATGCCGCCGCCGAGCCGACGATGCGGGAGGACTTTGAAAACAAGGAAGTCGAGGTGGTCGGCCAGTTTGTGCCGGCGCGGACCGGGAACCCGTCCGGCGACCGGTTCAACCTGGTCCGGATGTTCGTGATGTGCTGTGCGGCCGACGCGCGCCCGGTCGGGATCGCCGTCCAGTCCCGCCAGACGTTTCCGGAAATGAGCTGGCTGAAAATCACAGGCAAGGTCACGTTCCCGATCGAGGCCGGCCGCCGGTCGGCGGTGATCATCGCCGACCGCATCGAAGAAACCGACCCGCCGGAAGAATCATTTATCTACTAACCTATGAAACATCTCATCTTTGCCATCTTGGCTGCCTTCCTCGTTCTGCCCGTGCAGGCCGAGTTCCGGGGGGCCTGGGTCTCGTCGGTTTACAACATCAACTTCCCCTCGAAGACCGGCCTGCCGGCAGAGGTCCAGAAGGGCCAGGCGATCCGGATTCTGGATGCCGCCAAGGCGGCCGGACTCAACGCTGTGCTTCTGCAGGTGCGTCCGGAGAGCGACGCCCTCTATGCCTCGCGGGTCGAGCCCTGGAGCCGCTACCTGACCGGATCCCAGGGTCAATCCCCCGGCTACGATCCCCTCGCGTTTTTTATCGCCGAAGGAAAAAAACGCGGAATCGAGGTCCATGCCTGGCTCAACCCGTACCGCGCGGCGGCCAACGCTGGCCAGGCGCGAACCGCCGACCACATCAGCAAAAAGTTCCCGCAGTTTGCCTACAAGATCGGCAACGTGCTGTGGATGGACCCGGGTGCCCCGCAGGTCCAGCGGCACGTCGTGGCCGTCGTCCGCGACCTCCTGTCGCGCTACGATCTGGCAGGCATCCACCTCGACGACTATTTTTACCCGTACCCGACAAACAGCGGCGACGTGTATCCCTTCCCGGACCAGAAAACCTATGCCGCCTACCAGGCGTCCGGCGGCACGCTGGATAAAGCTGACTGGCGCCGGAACAACGTGCACCAGTTGATCCAGGGAATCTCGGAGGCCGTCCGCTCGACAAAACCAGGGGCGCTTTTCGGGGTGAGCCCGTTTGGCATTTATACCAAGGGTTCGCCGCCCGACGTGAAGGCGGGAGTGGACCAGTTCCACCAACTCTATTCCGATCCCCTGAAGTGGATGAAGGAGGGCTGGATCGACTACCTGGCACCACAGCTCTATTGGGCTGAGGGCGGCCCGCAGAGCTTTTCCTCCCTGCTGCGCTGGTGGCGGAGCCCGCAAGTGAACCCGCGCGGGGTGCCAATCTGGCCAGGCATTGCCGTGGACCGGATGACATCCCACGGATGGCCTGCCTCGCAGATCGCCACCCAGCTCGCGCTGGAGAAATCCATCGGGCCCCGCAGCCGCGGCGGGTTCCTTCTCTGGAACATCGGCCCGATCAAAGATAACACGAAGGGCGTCGTTCCGGTTGTCAGATCACACTGAAACCCGGACCGATAGCATCCCGCACAAGGTCGTCCAAACTCAGCCTTTTGGGATCGCTGCAAATCTCTCCGCTGCTGCCTCCCAGTCCGCGCTGTCCTCAGGGGTGAACGTGGCGATGGGGAAGGAATTTTGAACCGTCCTCCGGAGGTCGGCGAGCGAGGCGATCTGGCCTCCGGCCACCGCCTGGATGAGGATGTTGCCAATGGCGGTCGCCTCGACCGGTCCGGCAAAAACCGGACGGCCAGTCGCGTTGGCGGCAAACTGGTTCAGCAGGGCGCTCTGGCTTCCTCCGCCAACGATATGCAGCTTGGCGATCGAGCGCCCGGTGAGCGCTTCGATCTTGGCGAGCGTTGACCGGTAGAGGAGGGCCAGGCTCTGGAGGATCGTGCGGGTAAATTCGCCGGGCGCCGCAGGAATTGGCTGCCCGGTCTCGCGCGCAAACGATTCCACCTTGGCCAGCATGTCTCCAGGCTTTACAAACCGGTCGTCGTCCGGGTTGATCAGCGTTACCAGCGGCTCCGCCTCGGCCGCCAGGCGGTTGAGAGTGGCGTAATCCCACTGCTCGCCGCGCCGCTCCCAATCGCGCCGGCATTCCTGCAAAATCCAGAGCCCGACGATGTTTTTTAGGAACCGCGTCGTTCCGCCAAACCCACCCTCGTTTGTAAAATTCGCTTCGCGTGTGGCGTCGTTGATAAGCGGCGAGGCGAGTTCGACGCCGATCAGCGACCAGGTCCCCGAGCTCAGGTACGCCCAGTCGGAGCCGTCCCCGGCCGGCACGGCGGCGACGGCCGCCCCGGTATCGTGCGAGCACGTCGCCACCACTTTGGCAGAGCCGATCCCCGTCTCGGCTTGGACCTCTTCAGAAACCGGCCCAAGTACCGTCCCGGATGGGACGATCTGCGGGAAGGCGGATGGCGGGAGCGAGAACTCCTCCTGGAGCACCTTCGACCACTGCCGGGTCGCCGGGTTGTAGATCTGCGTCGTGCTCGCCAGGCTTTCCTCCGCCCGCCGGACGCCGGAAAACAGGAAATTCAGATAATCCGCGATGCCGAGGAACCCGTCCGCCTCGCGCAGGAGCCCCGGACTCGCATCCCGGTCGGCGATCAGCTGGTAGAGCGTGTTGAACGACATGAACTGGATCCCGGTCTCCGCAAAAATCTTTTCTTTTCCGGACTGGGCGATCGCCGATTCAAACGTGGCGTCCGTCCGCGGGTCGCGATAGATGTACGCGGGCGCGAGCATGTCCTGGCCGAGCCCGCTCCAGACGTAATCGACCCCCCACGAATCGACGCTGAGGCTTTCGACTGGGACCCCGCGGCGGGCGACCTGGGCGAGGCCTTTTTTCAGCTCATCAAACGTGCGGAGGATGTCCCAGCGAAGCGAGTTTCCGAGCCGGATTGTCACGTTCGGGAAGCGGTGGATTTCTTCCAGCGTGAGGCGGCCTTCCGAGAGGGTTCCGAGCATCACTCGGCCGCTTTCGGCCCCGAGATCGCAGGCGATATAATGGGTGGTCATGAAGCCGCCCATTCTCCACCTTCGGCGGACAAAATCAAACGGGATTTGAGCCCAGCATTTTCCATTTGAACTTTCCGGATTTGGGAGGACAGTAGGGTTCTATGAAACGCCTCGTCCTATCCCTCCTCGTTCTTGCCTCCAGCGCGGTTTTTGCAGCCGACGGCTGGATGACCGACTACAAAGCCGCCCTCGAGCTGGCCGCCAAGGAAAACCGCCCGGTCCTCCTCGACTTCACCGGTTCCGACTGGTGCGGATGGTGCGTCCGCCTCGATAAGGAAACGTTTTCGCAGCCCGAGTTTAAAAAGTTCGCCGAAAAGAACCTCGTGCTCGTCGAGCTCGATTTCCCGAATAATAAGCCTCAGTCGGACGAGGTCAAAAAGCAGAACAAGGCCCTGCAAGAAAAGTATGGTGTCGAGGGATTCCCGACGCTCGTGCTCCTCAACAGCGCCGGCAAAGAAATCGCCCGCAACCCCGGCTACCTGCCCGGCGGCCCCAAGGGGCTCATCGCCTGGGTCGAGGCCGCGAAGAAGTAACCCTGGCTAAACCGGCCAGATGAGCGTCGGAAGACGCTCACGGCCGGCCCGGTCGTCGTTCAGATCAGCTCGTTGATGATATTCTCGATGAGCTCCTGGCGTCCGCTGCCGTGCTGGACAGGATCCTTAGCGGCGAGGGCGATTTTTTCGAGCGAGGCGAGCGTGTGCTTGCCGGCTTCAATGTCTGCGCCCAGCCCGCTGTCCCACGAGGAGTAACGGTTTTTTACAATGTCGCCGAGCCGGCCGTCCTTGCGGATCGCCGCTGCGATTTTGAGCCCGCGCGCGAACGCGTCCATCCCGCCGATGTGGGCGTAAAACAGGTCGTTCGGCTCGAACGACTCGCGGCGGACCTTGGCATCAAAGTTGAGGCCGCCAGTCTTAAGGCCGCCCATCTTGAGGACGGTGAGCATGATCGCGCTGGTGAGGTAGAGGCTGCTCGGGAACTGGTCGGTATCCCAGCCGATGAGCTCGTCGCCGGTGTTGGCGTCGATCGAGCCTAGCGCGCCGGCGGCGGCGGCAACCTCGCACTCGTGGTGCATCGTGTGGCCGGCCAGCGTCGCGTGGTTCGTCTCGAGGTTGAGCTGGAAATGCTCGAGCAGGTCGTACTCGCGAAGGAAGTTCAGGCAGGCGGCCGCGTCGCTGTCATATTGGTGGCGGGTCGGCTCCTTCGGTTTCGGCTCGATGTAGAACGGCCCCTTGAAGCCGATCTCCTTTTTGTAATCGACCGCCATGTGGAGGAACTTCGCAAGGTGCTCGACCTCGCGCTTCATGTCGGTGTTCCAAAGCGTCGAGTACCCCTCGCGGCCGCCCCAGAAAACATAGCCTTCTCCGCCAAGTTCATGGGTGACCTCCAGCGCCTTCTTGACCTGGGCGGCGGCGTAGGTGAAGACATCTGCATTCGGGCTCGTGGCGGCCCCGTGAAGGAATCGGGGGTTCGCAAACAGGCAGGCTGTGCCCCAGAGGAGCTTGATGCCCGTGCGCTCCTGCTCCTCCTTCAGGACCTTGGCCACCGCATCCAGATTTTTGTTCGACTCGGCAAGGGTCGCCCCCTCGGGCGCGACGTCGCGGTCGTGAAACGCGTAAAACGGCGCGCCAAGCTTCTCGGTGAACTCGAAGGCCACCCGCGCGCGCTTCTGCGCGTTTTCCACGGAGCTCGAGCCGTCGTCCCACGGACGCACCATCGTGCCCGCCCCGAACGGATCAGCGCCCGTGCCCCGGAACGTGTGCCAGTAAACGACCGAAAACCTGAGGTGGTCGCGCATCGATTTTCCCTCGATCAGCTCGTCGGCGTTGTAATGCTTGAAGGCGAGAGGATTTCTGGAGGAGGGGCCTTCGTAGGGGATGCGGCTGATGTCGGGGAATGCGTTCATGAGGGGGAACATCCCACCACGAACGGGGCGGATTGACAAGTTGCACGATCTCATTTTTTCGCGTGCGGCGCAGCCAAATCATCCGTTTATCCCTTTGACTTTCCCGGAAACGCGCTCGCATAATCCGCGCGATGTTCAGCCCCCTCGGCAAGATTGGACTCGCTCTGGCAATGAGTGCCATGGCCGGTCTCTGTGCTTATGGCCAGGCAGAGAGTCACCTCCTTCTGGATTATGATTCCGAAACCGGAGATTTTACCTACATCAACGACGCCCTGGGGACAGGAGTGTTTTATTCCAACGGATTTCTCGGCCAGAACACCATCGTTGCGAACGTCGAAGGGGGGCACATCTGGTTCGATCATGAGGCGTTCAACCGTCCGCCCGACGCGACCTCGACCTTTTTTACGTTCGAAAATGCGGCGGCTTCGAACCAGCTCGATTACCATGCGACGATGGTCGGGCACGTGCTTGCCGGGAGCGGCTATGTCGCCAATTCGAATCCAGCACAGTTTTATTACGTCGGGATCGGAATGGTACCCTATGCGAGTCTTTGGTCCGGAAACATCGCCACGGAATTTTCGCCGTCATCGCTCGGTTCGTTCGACATCACGCCGGCCTCGACGCTGACGACATACAAGGCGTTTTTTAATGGCATTGGAAACCAGCAGCCGGATGTGATCAACAGCAGCTGGGGGGGAGCAGATCCGGCGGGAACGCTGGAGGAAACCGTCGCCATTGATGGCCTGGCACGTCAAAATCCGACAGTGACCTTTGTCGTCTCCGCCGGCAACGACGGCCCCGGGCAGGTGGCTGGACCAGCCAGCGGGTACAACAGCATCACGGTGGGATCGGTCGGAGGGCCAGGCTTTCTGGACCCCTCGGGATTTTCATCCCGGGGGGCGGCCGACTTTTATAACCCGGTGACGGAAGTTATGATTCAGGGGGTTCGTGCGGCGGTGGATATTGCGGCTCCCGGCGAAACGCTGGTATTGGCAGCCTATCTGGGGGCGAACGGCTCGCTGGGAGCCTCAAGTGATCCTCAGATCGAGGGGATTTTGCAGGATCCCCCGACGGAAAATCTTTATTTTACAAGCATGGACGGAACGAGCTTTTCCTCCCCGATTGTGGCGGGCGGGGTGGCCCTTCTAAAAGATGTGGCCAAGAGCCCAGACTTCTCCAGCCAACTGGGAGAGGAGGCTCTCGACTCGCGGGTTGTAAAGTCGGTGCTCATGGCCGCGTCGCGCGAGACCACCGGTTGGAATAATGGCCAGACCACGGGCGTCGCCGGGGCCATCGTCACCACGCAATCCCTCGACTACGCAACAGGAGCTGGCTCGCTCGATATGGAAAATGCCGCCACGGTTTTTGTTACGGGCACCACGGATGTCACGGGCACTTCGGGTGGAATGGTTCTCGGAACGGGCTGGGATCTCGGCTCCCTCACGCGCGGATCCCGCACCGAATACATTTTTCTAAACCCGTTTGATCAACCGATGGAGCTGACCGTCTCGCTGAATTGGTTTGTGGGGAGGGCGTTTGACAACGGGACCGACATTGGCTCCGACCTCAGCTTCGCCGATCTCAATTTGGAAATCTGGAAGTACATCGAGGGAGCGCCTTCGGTTCTCGTGGCCGAGTCGGTCAGCCTCTACAACAACACCGAGTTCCTCCGGGTGACAATCGATGAAGTGGGGATCTTTGGCATGGCGGTGGATTTCCAAAATTGGGTCTATGAATCGTGGTCGCCAGAGATGCCGGAGATGCCGGAGAGCTACGGTATCGCCTGGCAGGCCACAGCAATTCCCGAGCCCGCCTACCTCGTATTTTTTGGAATGGGCCTCATTGTTTGGCGGCTCAGCCGGCGGAGCAATTCCCGGCCCGCAGAAAATTCCCTTGCGGGGATCGCGGGGCACGAGCATTTTCGCGCAGCATGCGATCCGCCGCCGCGATAGCCATTCTTCTTTTGCTGATCTCCCTCAGCGGGTTGCGCGCGCAGTGGAACGTCGTCCAGCTCGAGGGCCGGCGGCATGTCCCGGTCGGGGATGTCGCGAATTTTTACAAGCTGAACCCGCCGGACGTTCAGGGAAACGCCTTCACGATCACCGGCCAGGGGCGGACGATCCGGGGCAAGGCGGGCAGCCGGGAAATCTGGATCAACAACGTCAAATACATCCTCTGCTTTGACGTCCTTTCGAAAGGCGGAACCCTCCTGATCTCCGCCATGGACGTCACAAAAATCATCGAGCCGGTGATGCGGCCGGGCAAGATCAAGAACGCGACCGCCGTCCGCACGGTGATCTTGGATGCCGGGCACGGCGGGCACGACGGGGGAGCCCGGGGCCCGCTGGGAAGCGAGAAGGATGCCACCCTCGACGTCGTTCTACGCGCCAAGCGGCTCCTGGAGGAAAACGGCTACAATGTTCGAATGACCCGGATGACGGACGTCTTCATCCCGCTCGAAAAGCGGCCGGCGATGGCGAACAAGTACCCGAATGCGGTTTTTGTGAGCGTGCATTTTAACAAGAGCAACCAGGTCGGCGGGACCGGGATCGAGACATATGCGCTCGCCCCGCGCGGGGTCCCCTCGATGGATGAGGAAAGCCTCCGCTACAGCGATTTTAAGCAGTACCCCGGCCATGCGCGGGATGCCGAAAATATTGCGCTGGCAACATCGATGCATTCCTCGATGCTCCGCCACCTCCGGCTTTTTGACCGGGGGATCAAGCGCGCCCGGTTTGTGGTGATCCGCGACGCCCAGATCCCAGGGGTTTTGCTGGAGGGAGGGTTTATGAACCACCCGGCCGATTCCCGACAGATTGCCTCGACCGAGTTTCGGAACGCCTTTGCCCGTGCGATCCTCGAGGGGGTCAACCGGTACCGGAGCGCCGTCGCCGGACAGATGCAGTACTTCAAGCCCTCGGCCGTGGTCGGCGCCACCGACGCCACCGCCGCCCCGGTCCTGAAAAAGGAAACCCCCGCGGCTCCGGTCGGCTCGAAATCCGACATCGGCGGGTTCGTCGATCGAGCCGCCGAAGCGATTTCATCCCCCTCCACAGCGAACTGATATGCCCAGCGAAAATCCCGACCCCATTGGAGTCTTCGACTCCGGCATCGGCGGCCTCACCGTCGTCGCCGCCCTGCGCGAGCTCCTCCCCGCCGAGTCGATTTTTTACATCGGCGACACCGCGCGGGTTCCGTACGGCGGGAAGAGCCGCCGGACGGTCGAGCGCTACAGCATCGAGATCGGCGGCCTCCTGCTGGCCGAGCAGGCAAAGATCATCGTGGTCGCGTGCAATACCGCCTCCGCCCTTGCCGTGCCGCGCATGAAGGACCTTTTTAAAGTTCCGGTTTATGGGGTGGTCGTGCCGGGCGCCGAGGCGGCAGTCCGGGCGACGAGGTCGCAGCGGATCGGCGTGATGGGCACCCGCGCGACGATTTCCAGCGGGGCATACGAACATGCAATCCACCAGCTTGATGCCGGCGCCGAGGTCTTCAGCGCCGCGTGCCCGCTCCTGGTCCCGCTCATCGAGGAGGGTCTTTTTTACGATCCGGTGACCGACGAGATGCTTGGCCGCTACCTGGCTCCACTGCTCGCAAAAGATATCGACACCCTCGTGCTCGGCTGCACCCACTACCCCCTCCTCCGCGAGGCGATCCAGCGCGCAGCCGGCCCCGGGGTGACTCTCGTCGACTCCGCAAAAAATTGCGCGCTGGCGGTCAGGGATCTTCTTGCCGAACAGCAGATTTCCGCCCCCCCCGAGCGCCTCGGCCGTCTCGATGTCGCCCTCACCGACTCCACAGAAGGATTCCTCCGGGTCGCCGAAAAAGCGCTTCACCTCGAGATCGGGGAGGTCGCGCTCCGCGCGGTTCAGACGCAGGAATAGCGCAGGCCTACTCTCCGAGCAGCGCCAGGAGCTGCGCCTGGCGGCGGCCATGCTCCTCGTCGCTGAGGACCGAGACCAACGTGCAGCCGTCCAGGTCGGGAAGCTCGATCCACGAGCGGCATCCGCCAAACCTCTTTTCGTCAGGGAACCGCTGGGGCGGGTCGAGCCGGAAGACCCGGACCAGGGCAACATGGACGCCCTCGACATCGTCGTATTTGAAACGTTCCTGCACCACGCTGTCGTGGAGGATGTGGAACTCGCGCAGCGAGGCCACCTGGTCGAAGCGCGTGACGAGCCGGGTCCACTCGAGGGTGGCCGCGTAGCGGATCTCGACCTCGCCATCCACGTGATCCGGAAGCGTCGCTCCGGCCGGCAGCGTGGTTTTTGTAAGCTGCTCGTGGAACCAAGTCGGGAAAAGAAAGAAGTCCCCGTGTTGGAAGGCAAACCCGGTGCGCCCTTCCGCGATCCCTCCTTTGCGCAAAATGATGCTCTGCCGCCCGTCGCCCAGCGCCTCACAGACGACCGCCCATTCTTTGAATGCCGCACTCATGCCGCAATTCAGGCTTGCCGGAGGGCATTCGTCAAAGCGAAATGATCCCCGACATGCTCCACCGCTTCGATCTCCACGTGCACTCGTTCTTCTCGAAGGACGCCGCCAGCTCCCCGGAGGACCTGATCCGGGCGGCCCGCGCGAAGGGGCTGAGCGGGATCGCGATCACGGATCACGACTCCTGCCGGGCGCACGAATACCTCAAATCCTGCCCGCCGCCGGAGGGGTTCCTGGTCGTACCGGGCGTCGAGGTCAGCACCGCCGAGGGCCACCTGCTCTGCCTCGGGCTCACCCTGCCCCCGCTCAAAGGGGCTCCGGTGCAGGAGGTTTTTGCCGCCGTAAAATCCGGGGGAGGGCTGGCGATTCCGGCGCACCCGTTCGACCAGTGGCGCGCCGGGATCCGGCCGGCCATCCTCGATTCCCTCGACCTTGAGGCATTGGAAGTTTTTAACGCAGCGGTCACCTCGCGCACGTACAACGACAAGGCGCTCGCCTATGCCGAGGCCCGCGGGCTGAGCCAAACCGCCGCCAGCGATGCCCACCACAGCTCGGCTGTCGGGGTTAGCACGACCGCATTCGACCTCGACGAGCTCACGGTCCCCGCGCTCCTCGCCGCCATCCGGAAAGGCGGAAAAACCGAGGGGCATTACCTCACCCTTCGCGAGGGGCTCAAAAAACATTTTGCCAACTGGTTCCGGATCTTCACCCCGCGCCCGCCGACGTAGAGCGCTCTAAGAAATCGACGGAATTCCGACGGCCGGATTTGTTTCGGCCGCGTAGTCGACCCCTTCGAGTCCAAAGCCGAACAGCCGGAGGAAGCTTGCCTGGTAGCCCGCAAAATCCGCAAGGGAGGTCAGGTTTTCCGTGCAGATTTCATCCCACCGCCTTGCGATGAGGTCCTGGACTTCCGGGGTCATCTCCCAGTCGTCGACCCGGATGCGTCCGACCTCGTCGGGCTGCGGGTTGAGCGGGTACAGTCGGTCCCGGAACAGGCGGTCCATCTGCTCGATGCAGTCCTCGTGCGTGCCAGCCTCCTTCATGATTTTGTAGAGGAGCGAGATGTAGAGAGGGACGACCGGGATCGCCGAGCTGGCCTGCGTGACGAGGGCCTTATTGACCGAGACCCATGCCTTCCCGCCGATGCCAGCGAGCTTGGCGTCAAGCGCGCGCTGGGCGCGTTCGACGTCCTCCTTCGCGCGACCGATCGTGCCGTTCTTGTAGATCGCCCACGTGAGGGACGGCCCGATGTACGAGTAGGCGACCGTCTGGGTCCCGTCGGCAAGAACGCCCGCCGCAAGCAGCGCGTCGATCCACATCTCCCAGTCCTCGCCCCCCATCACCCCGATGGTCTGGGCGATATCGTCGCCGCTCGCCGGCTCGATGGTCACCTCGTTCACGACCCCGTTTCCGGTATTCAGATTTTTGTTCGTGTACGATTCGCCGACCGGCTTGAGCACCGACTTGAGAACTTCCCCGGTCGTCGGATGCGTGCGGCGCGGCGAGGCCAGGCTGTAAATCACGCAGTCGACCTGCCCGAGGTCGCTGCGGATCGCCGCGATCACCTCGTCTTTCATCGCATCGGAAAACGCGTCGCCATTGAACGAGCGGGCGTAGAGGCCGGCGGCCTTTGCCTCGGCTTCAAAGGCGGCGGAATTGTACCACCCGGCGGTCGCCGTGCGATTGTCCTCGCTGGCGCGCTCGAAAAAGACGCCGATCGTCGCCGCATTCGACCCGAACGCCGCCGCGATCCGCGAGGCGAGGCCGTACCCGGTTGACGATCCGATCACGAGCACCTTCTTCGGGCCGCTGGCATTTACGCCGCGCGCCCGGACGACCGCAATCTGGTCCGCAACATGCCTGGCGCAACCTTCCGGGTGGGCCGTCGTACAAATGAATCCGCGAATTTTAGGAGCTACAATCATGGCGACCAAAAGGGTGCCGGTTCCCCGCCTCCCACGCAAACATTTTTACCCGCCCGATCTGCGGGCGAGGAGCATCTCTGGAAGTTGCAAATAGCAGGGAGAACAGGCGTCTCGCCTGTTTGGAGACTGGTTTCGCTGCCAAACCAACGCCCACACGGGCGGAAAACCAGCGCGATAGCGCTTCGTAAAGTGGGAAGACGAATGTTTGGTGCAGAGAGCACAACCGAAACGAAGTGAAGCATCGCCCAATGCTCCCTGGGCTCCTGTCGCTCCAGTTGCAACTTTCGGAGATGCGCCCTGCGAGGGCGGGCCTCAGGCCCCGATCTCCTCCTGGATGGCCGAGGCAATTCTGTCCGCGCTCGCCTCGATCGCCTCCTGGTCGCGGCCCTCGATGAGCAGCCGGATTTTCGGCTCGGTCCCGCTGTAGCGGAGGAGCACGCGCCCCTTGCCCCCGAGCGACGCCTCAGCTTCGGCCAGAAGCCCGTTCACCCGGGTGAGCGATTCGATCGGCGGCTTCTCCTTGACCCGCAGGTTCCGCTGGGCTTGAGGAAACTTTTTGAGCACCTGCTTGAGCTCGCTGAGCGGCTTGCCGGAGTCGGCCATGACGCGGAGGATCTGGAGGGCGCTCACGATCCCGTCGCCCGTGGTGGCGAAGTCGCGGAAGATCATGTGCCCGCTCTGCTCGCCGCCGACATTGAACCCGTCACGGAGCATCGCCTCGATCACGTACCGGTCGCCGACCTTGGTGCGCAGGAGGCGCCCGCCGTGCGAGGCAAGCGTCTCGTCGAGCCCGAAGTTGCTCATGATCGTGGAGACGAGGGTGTTCCCCTCCAGGCATCCGCGGCTCAAATAATCCACCGCCGCAATCGCCATGATCTCGTCGCCGTCCACCACATCCCCATTTTCGTCGCAGAGAAGGACGCGGTCGGCATCCCCGTCGTGAGTGATCCCGACATGCGCGCCGGTCTGCTTCACCAGGCGCTGGATCTCGGCCGGGTGCGTGCTCCCGCAGTCCGCATTGATGTTCGTCCCGTTCGGGTGGTTGTGGAAAACCTCCACGTCGGCCCCGAGCTCGCGGAGGATGCACGGGCTCGATTTGTAGGCGGCCCCGTTCGCGCAGTCCAAGGCGACCCGCAGGGATTCGAGCGTTCGCCCGCGCGGGAAGCTTTGCTTCGCAAATTCCACATACCGGCCGAGCGCATCGTCGATCCGGAACGCCTTCCCGATTTTGCCCGCCGTCGGCCGGATGCTCTCGATCTCGCCGCTAAAAACGAGCCCCTCGATCCGCGCCTCAATCTCGTCGTCGAGCTTGTACCCGTCGTGCCGGAAAAACTTGATCCCGTTGTCTTCATACGGGTTGTGGGACGCCGAGAGCACGATCCCGGCGTCGGCGCGCAGCGAGCGCGTGATGTACGCCACCCCGGGCGATGGCAGCGGTCCGATCACGAGCACGTCGACCCCGAGCGAGGTCAGGCCGGCGACCATCGCATTTTCCAGCATGTAGCCGGAGAGACGGGTGTCCTTGCCAAGGACAACCTTCCGCTTCCCGCCTGGCTGGTGGCCGGGGCCGCCAAGCGACGAAAAAACGTGGGCGGCCGCGCGGCCGAGCTTCAGCGCGGTCTCGGCCGTGACGGGTTCGATATTCGCGACGCCCCGGATGCCGTCAGTTCCGAAGAGTTTTCGCTGGTGTTCGCTCATGGGTCGGTGATTTGGGAAATTCTGCGGGTGGGTTGAGAAGGCGGGCGGGCTCATTGGCCCGGTCGCGCGGGAATTCAAACCGGTCGTTTGCCTGGTCCACGTTCTGCCGGATGAGGTACCACAGGGCGGTCGCCAGGATCAGGCAGGCGAGCTTCGCCCTCCAGTTGTTCAGAATGATCTCTTTCATACTTTTCGTCGAGGAGAAGCTGGCTGAGCCGCCGCCGGAACTTCTCCAGGCCAAGGTTTCGCTCGATCAGGCCGCTGTGGCAAATCGAAACCTGTCCAGTCTCCTCGGAGACGATGATCGCCACCGCGTCAGATTCCTCGCTGAGCCCGAGTCCGGCCCGGTGGCGCAGCCCGAGGTTGCGGTCCAGGTCCTCGCGCTGGGTCAGCGGAAAGATGCACGCGGCGGAGGCGATCCGGTCGCCCCGCAGGATGAGCCCGCCATCATGGAGAACGGTTTTGGGCTGGAAGATCGTGAGAACAAGCTCCTTCGAAAACGCGCTGTCCAGAGCGACGCCGGTTTCGGAAAAAGCCTTGAGGCTGATTTCGCGCTCGATGGCAATCAGCGCGCCAAACCCCTTGCTGGCCAGCTCGAATACCGCGTCCGTGATCTCTTCGATCGTCTCGCGCTCCTCGAAGACGGACGTAAAAAACCGGTGGCTGCCGAGCTGGGTGAGCGCGCGACGAAGCTCGGGTTGGAAGATCACCACCAGCGCGATCGCGAGGAATACGGAAAAGCTGCGGAGCAGCCACCCGATCACAATCAGGTTCAGCAGCTGCGAAACCAAGGTCAGGGTCAGAAAGACCAGCGCGAGGCCGATCAGGATCCGCGCTCCATGGGTCCCGCGCAGATACAAAAAAATGTAGTAGAGGACGACCGCCAGGATCAGGATCTCGATCCCCGACGTCCAATTTTCGCTGAGGAATTTCCCGATCGCCTCAAGCATCGCCGATGATCGCTTCGGTCATCCGGAGCGCCTCCCGGTGGGGTTGGACATCGTGGACGCGGAAGATCGACGCCCCCCGTTCGCGGCAGAGGCTGGTCAGGCAAACTCCCGGCCAAAACCTGTCGGCAGGGTCCGCGCTGCCGGCTAGCCATCCAAGAAACGATTTCCGCGAGACGCCGACGACAAGCGGCCGGTCAAACTCCCGGAACGAGGGCAGGGACGACAGCAGCTGCCGGTTGTGCCCGGGCGTCTTTCCAAATCCAATTCCAGGGTCGAGGGCCATGCTCATCGGGTCCATGCCGGAGGGTAGCGCCCGCGCCAGCGCCTGTCGAAAAAAATCCCCGACCTCGCAGACAACATCTTCGTAATGCGGCGACTGCTGCATCGTGCGCGGCGTGCCTTGCATGTGCATGACGACAACCCCGGCTCCCGTCGAGGCGGCGACCTCGGCCATCTGCGGGTCCCCGAGCAGGCCGGTTACGTCGTTGATGATGTCCGCCCCCGCCTC
>JBGTAT010000233.1:0-7684 GCA_041749755.1 Terrimicrobiaceae bacterium
CGGCCGCGCCCGCGCCGGCTCGTTCGCCAGCCCGATCTGGGTTGGCGGCGGGGCAGCCCACGGCCCGAAAGTCCGCGACTATACAAAGAACACGCCGAAGGCGGTCAAAAAGCTCGCCTTCCGCAAGGCGCTCAGCGCGCGCATCCTCGATGGGGATGTCCTGATCGTCGAGTCGTTCGCTGTGGCAGAGCCGAAGACGAAGCTCTTTGTCTCCCTGCTCGATGCGACCGCCGCCGAGGCCCGCAAGACGCTCATCGTCTCCGCATCGTTCGACGAGGTGACCTTCAAAGCCGCCCGCAACGTCAGCAAGGCCCAGCTCACCCGCGCCGAGGACGTCAACACCGAGCAGCTCCTCGCATTCGATAAAATTGTCCTCACCCAGGACGCCCTCGTCAAAATCTCCGAAAGGCTCGCGTCATGAACGAAGTCCACGACCATATCCAATCCGTCCTCCTCACGGAGAAAGCCACCCTCCTCTCGGAGAAGCTCAACAAGTACGTTTTCCGCGTCAGCCCGGCAGCGAACAAGCTCCAGATCAAGCGCGCCATCGAGGTCATCTTCAAGAAGAAGGTCGTCGATGTGAACACCGCGAACTACGCCGGGAAGAAAAAGCGCGAGCGCCGGGCCGATTTCGGCCGCCGTCCGCACTGGAAAAAAGCAATCGTCACGCTGAAGGCCGGCGAAAAGCTCGACCTCGTCTAAGGAACTACCATGGCACTCAAGACTTTCAGACCACTCACCCCGGCCAGCCGGTTCAAGGCGCTCCCGGATTTTGCCGAGATCACCAAGGACAAGCCGGAGAAGAAGCTCACCGAGCCGCTCAAGAAGACCGGCGGCCGCAACAACCAGGGCCGCATGACGATGCGCCACCGCGGAGGCGGCCACAAGCGTCGCTACCGCATCATCGATTTTAAGCGCACCAAGCGCGACATCGTCGCAGAGGTCATCGCGATCGAGTACGATCCCAACCGCTCGGCCCGCATCGCCCTGCTCCAGTACACCGACGGCGAGAAGACATACATCCTGGCTCCCGCCGGCCTCTCGGTCGGCACCAAGGTGAGCGCCGGAGAAAAGGCAGACCCCTCGGTCGGCAATGCTCTCCCGCTCAAGTCGATCCCGCTCGGCTCCTCGATCCACAACGTCGAGCTCACCCCCGGCCGCGGCGGCCAAATCATCCGCAGCGCCGGCTCGGTTGCCATCCTCGCCAACCGCGAGGGAGGGTACGCGCTCGTCAAGCTCGCCTCCGGAGAAATCCGCCGGGTTAACGAAAATTGCTTCGCCACGATGGGTCAGGTCGGCAACACCGACCACATGAACGTCTCTTCAGGCAAGGCCGGCCGCACGCGCTGGCTGGGCCGCCGTCCGCACGTCCGCGGAATGGTCATGAACCCGGTCGATCACCCGATGGGTGGCGGCCAGGGCAAAAGCAAGGGCGGTGGCGGACGCCATCATCCGATGTCGCCCTGGGGCCAGCTCGCCAAAGGCTTCAAGACCCGCCGCAAACACAAGCCGACCGACCGGTTCATCGTCCAGCGCCGGAAAGCCAAAGCCAAGAACTAATCATGTCACGCTCGCTCAAAAAAGGCCCGTTCGTCGAGTGGAAGCTCCTCGATAAAATTGACCGGATGACCGAATCCGGCGTTAAGAAACCGATCAAAACCTGGTCCCGCCGGAGCACAGTGACTCCGGACTTCGTGGGGCACACGTTCAACGTCCACAACGGGAAGACCTTCATTCCTGTGTTCGTGACCGAGAACATGGTCGGGCACAAGCTCGGCGAGTTTTCGCCGACCCGCATCTTTAAGAAACACGGTTCTCACACCGCAAAAGTGACGAAATAGTCCGATGAGAGTTGTCGCCCAGGCGGCAGCGCTCATCGTCCTGTCGGCGGTCGCAAGATCCCCGGCCCAGGACAACCGCTCTTTGACAGATTTTGAATACGCCCGGCTGGGACAGGAGATAACTGTTCCGACCGAGAATGAAGCTGCTCCGGAAAGCCTGGAGGAACGCTTGGTGCTGGCTCGCGCCTCCATCAAGGCGCTCACCGAGGCCCTCGCCATCGCCAACAGCGAAGGGGAGGTCTTCAAGCGCCAGTCGGCCGACTTGCAGCTCAAGCTCGATGCCTACGGCTTGGCCGGCTTGGAAAAAGAACCCGGAAAGCTTGAGCAGCGACTCCTCTCCGCGGTCCGCGACCTTCGCGTTCTGAAAAAGCAGAACGAGGATGCGACCGCACAGATCGTACGCCTCTCCGAGGCAGTGCAGATGCTCATCAAGACGACCGACGGGATTGACCCTCAGGCCCGGATGAGCGTCGAGGCCGAACTGCGAAAGACCAACGAAGTCCTCGGCTCGCCCTCTGCGGCGAAAGCGCAGAGCCTGGAAGCGAATCTCTCGGATGGCATGGTTGTCGACCTCAAGGAGGACCTCTCACTCATTGTTGCAAACATCGGAACCAAGCACGGGGTCAAAGTCGGCATGCCGTTCCAGGTGTGGCGGGAAAACAAGCTCATCGGAACCGTCCGCATCGTGGATGCGCGGGACCGGATCAGCGGCGGAATTATTCAAAATCTTGAAACAGAAAAAGAGCCGGTGAAAACCGGCGACCGCCTTCGGGTGGATGCCCGGCAGTAGCGGGCGAAACAAAAACTCATCACCACAAAATCTCAAATCAACCTTCGACAGAATATCCGTTAGTGCCCCCCCGGGGCCGCTAGTGGTGATCAACAAGTACAACAACGACATGCAGGTAAAATCCATTTACAGGTTTGCACGAATCTCGGCCTTCAAGGCCCGCGAGGTGACCCGTGAGATCCAGGGCCTTCCGGCGACGGACGCGCTCGACCTCCTCCGGTTCACCCCGAAAAAGGCCGCGCTTCTGGTCACCAAGACGCTGAAAAGCGCGATCGCCAACGCCGAGAATAACAACAACCTCAACGCTTCGACGCTGGTCGTAAAAGAAGCTGTCGTTGGCGAAGGAGCCACGTTCAAGCGCTCGCAGCCGAAGGCCCGCGGCAGCGCCGGCCCGATCCGCAAGCGCACCAGCCACATCCGGATCATCCTCACCGACGAGATCGAAATCAAACGCCGCGAGCCCGCGGCAAAAACCAAAAAACCCCGCGCCCGGAAGGCCGCTGCCAAGCCCGCGCCCGTCGCCGCCGCAGAAACTGAAACCTCCGCCCCCGCCGCGGACTCCAAGGACTAAACCATGGGACAAAAAGTCAACCCGATCGGATTTCGTCTCCCCGTCACTCGTGACTGGGGATCGCGCTGGTACGCCTCGCGCAAAGATTTCGCCGACTACCTTCTCGCCGATGCCAAGATCCGCGAGGCCCTCAAGAAGAAGCTCAAGCAGGCCGCCGTCGCCCGGATCGTCATCGAACGCGCCTGGAACAGCCTGCGCGTCACGATCCACACCGCCCGCCCGGGTGTTGTCATCGGACGCCGCGGATCGGAGATCGAAAACCTGACCAAGGAGATCAGCGATCTCGCCGGCGGGAAATCGGTCAAGATCGACATCGTCGAGATCAAGAGCCCCGACCTCGACGCCCAGCTGGTTGCCGAGAACGTCGCGTCGCAGCTCGAGCGCCGCATCTCTTTCCGCCGCGCCATGAAGCGCGCAGTGCAGATCTCGATGGAGCAGGGTGCGCTCGGGATCAAAATCCGCTGCTCCGGCCGTCTCGGCGGCGCGGAAATCGCCCGCACGGAATGGTATCGCGAGGGTAAAGTCCCGCTCCATACCCTCCGCACCCCGATCGACTACGGCTTCACCGAGGCCATGACTGTTGCCGGCAAGATCGGCATCAAGTGCTGGATTTGCAAGAAGCAGGAGGAGGCGGAGCCCGTAAAGGTTGAGCCGTCCCGCAAACCCGAAACCAAAGAATCCGCCGCGGCGACCGCCTGAGCACCAACATCTTAGAAGGGAACTGACATGCCATTGATGCCCAAACGCGTGAAATATCGCAAGACCCAGCGGGGCAGCCGCAAGGGCCTTGCCACACGCAATATCCGTATTGACTTTGGTGAGTTCGGGCTCCAGACGCTCGAACGCGCCTGGATCACGAACACCCAGATCGAAGCCGCCCGCGTCGCCCTGACCCGTAACATGAAACGTAAAGGGAAGCTCTGGATCCGGATCTTCCCCGACAAGTCCGTGACCGCCCGCCCGCCGGAAACCCGAATGGGCAAAGGCAAAGGGCAGCCGGAGTACTGGGTCGCCACCGTGCGCCCCGGCAACATCCTTTTCGAACTCGACGGGGTCTCTGAAACCGTCGCCCGCGAATCCCTGCGCCTCGCGGCCAATAAACTCCCGGTCCGCACCCGGTTCATCGCCCGCCACCACGCCGGCTGATCCCTGCCATGAAGATTGCCGAAATTAAAGAACTGACCGCCAAGGAGCTCCTCTCCCGCAAGCGCGAACTGCGCGAGGAATTTTTTCACCTCCGCGTCCAGCAGCAGAGCGGGCAGCTCGAGAAGCCGCATTTGCTCCGAGCCCTCCGCCGCAACATCGCAAAAATCGAGACCGTTCTCACCGGGAAGACCCGGACCACAACCGCAAAGTAAATGAGCGAAACCATCACCACTCCCGAGGCCCCGGCGGCGCGCGACCGCGCGCTCCGCAAGACACGCGTCGGCGAAGTCGTGTCCGATAAAATGGACAAGACGATCGTCGTGCGCACCGTCACCCGCGTGCCGCATCCGAAGTTCGGAAAAATCACCAAGCACGTCTCCAAATTCCACGCCCACGACGAGAAGAACGAAGCCAAGATCGGCGATCGCGTGAGCATCATGGAAACCCGTCCGCTCAGCCGCTCGAAGCGCTGGCGCCTGGTCGAAATCCTCAAGCACTGACATGATCCAGATCCGCTCCCGTCTCGATGTCGCCGATAACACCGGCGCCCGCATGGCCACGATGATCGGCGTCATCGGCAAGGCCACCGCCGACGCACGCGTCGGCGATGTCATCACCGCCAACGTCAAGGAAGCCTCCTCCGGCGGCACCGTCAAGAAGGGCGACGTCGTCCGCGCCGTGGTCGTCCGCACCAAGCAGCCCGTCCGCCGCGAGGACGGATCGTACCTGCGGTTTGACAACAACGCGATTGTCATCATCGACAAAGACATGAACCCGCGCGGCACCCGCATCTTCGGGCCAGTCGCCCGCGAGCTCCGCGAAAAGAACTTCATGAAAATCATCTCGCTCGCCCCGGAGGTCCTATGAGCCGCCCCTCCTTCCACGTCAGCCGCGGCGATACCGTCCAGGTCATCTCCGGAAACCACAAGGGTGCCACCGGCAAGGTCCTTCAGATCATCCCGGCCAAAAACCAGGTGATCATCGAGGGCGTGCGCATGATCAAGAAGCACCAGCGCAAGACCCAGGATCAGCCGAACGGCGCGATCATCGAGCGTGAGGGCCCGCTGCACATCTCCAACGTCAAGCTGGTCGAAAAAGCCGCCGCTGACAAACCGTCCAAGAAAAAGGCCGCCTAAGCCATGACCCAGGAACCCGAACTTCTCACCGAATACAAGACCCGTGTGCTGCCCGCTCTCCGCGAGAAGCACGGCTACGAAAACGTCAACCAGATCCCGAAGATCTCAAAGGTTGTCGTCAACACCTGCATCGGCTCCTCCGCCGACGTCAAGGAAGCCCTGGAGATTGCCAAGACCGATCTGACGACGATCACCGGGCAGAAGCCGGCGACGACGAGCTCGAAGAAGGCGATCTCGAACTTCAAGCTCCGCGAGAACCAGGCGATCGGCGCGAAGGTCACCCTGCGCGGGCGCATCATGTACGAGTTTCTCGAGCGCCTGATCAAGACCGCCCTGCCCCGCATTCGCGACTTCCGGGGAGTTTCGACCCGCGCCTTTGACGGCAACGGGAACTACACCCTCGGCGTGACCGACCAGTCCATCTTCCCCGAGATCGAGCTCGACCGCATCAAGCGCAACGTCGGGTTCGACGTGACGATCGTCACAACCGCCAAAACCAACGAGGAGGCCAAATCCCTCCTGAGCGAGCTCGGAATGCCGTTCGCCGACAAGGTGAAGAAGGCCGTCAAGGCCGCCGAACCCGCCGCCTGACCACACTGCCATGAATGATCCCATCGCCGACATGCTGACCCGGTTGCGCAACGCCACCGGTGCCCGCAAATCCGAATTTTCGATGCCGTACTCGAAGCTGAAGAGCGAGGTCGCCAAAATCCTGAAGAAGGAAGGCTACATCACCGACTTCGAGCTCGTCACCACGGGCAAGCACCCCGAGCTGAAAATCCGCACCAAATTTGTCAACAAAACCAGCGCTATCGCCGGACTCAAGCGAGTGAGCCGTCCGGGTCTGCGCCGCTACGTTGGAGCCGGGGAGATCCCGCGCGTCCTCGGCGGCATGGGGATCGCCGTGCTTTCGACCCCCTGCGGGGTTCTGTCCGGCCATGAGGCGCGCAAACAAAACGTGGGCGGCGAGCTGCTCGCCTACATCTGGTAACCATGTCACGCATCGGCAACAAATCCATCCCGCTCCCCGCGAGCGTTAAAGCATCCATCTCCGACGCGGGGGCCGTCACCGTCGAGGGGCCGAAAGGCAAGCTCGTCTGGAGCCTCCCCGGCAAAATCACCGCAAAGGTCGAAGGGACCGAGCTCACCGTGATCCGCCCGGGCGATGCCCGCCAGGACAAGGCGCTCCACGGCCTCTCCCGCGCTCTCCTGGCCAACATGGTCACCGGCGTGAACACCGGCTTCAAGCGCGACCTCGAGATTCAGGGCGTCGGCTTCAAGGCGGCGGTCCAGGGCAAGATCCTGAACCTGAGCCTCGGCAAGTCCCACCCGATACTTTTCCCGATCCCCGAGGAGATCAAGATCACCGTCGCCGACAACACGAAGATCACGATCGAGGGCATCGACAACCACGTCGTCGGCCAGTGCGCCGCCGACATCCGCGCCTTCTACCCGCCGGAGCCCTACAAGGGCAAGGGCGTCCGGTTCGTCGGCGAAAAAATCCGCCGCAAAGAAGGCAAAACCGTCCAATAAGCCATGCCAGACAAACGCAAAATCCGCCACGTCCGCCTGCGCAAAAAGCTCTCCGGCACCGCCGAGCGCCCGCGCCTCGCTGTCCACTTTTCCGGCCGCCACATCACGGCCCAGGTCATCGATGACGATGCAGGAAAGACCCTTGTTTCGGTCAACACCACCGAGGCGGACCTCCGCTCCGATGCGAAGTCCGGAGCCAACGTCGCAACCGCCCAGAAGGTCGGCAAGCTCGTCGCCGAGCGCGCCGCATCGAAAAAGGTCACCAAAGTCGTCTTCGACCGCGGCGGCTTCCAATACCACGGCAAGGTCAAGGCCTTGGCCGACGCCGCCCGCGAAGGCGGGTTTGAATTTTAATAATTATACATCATGCCTCCGAAACCCAGAGATAGAAGGAACTCCCGCTCCGACACGCCGAGCGAGCCGAAGGAGACGACGGAAAAAGTCGTTTTCATCAACCGTTGCGCCAAGGTCGTCAAGGGCGGCCGCCGGTTCAGCTTCAGCGCCCTGATCGTATGCGGCGACCGCAAGGGGAAGGTCGGGATCGGCTTCGGCAAGGCCAATGAGGTCAGCGAGGCGATCCGCAAAGCGACCGACGCCTCGCGCAAGCACATGGTCAAAATCGCCGTCCAGGAGAACACGATCCCGCACGAGGTGATCGGCGAGTTCG
>JBGTAT010000234.1:0-5600 GCA_041749755.1 Terrimicrobiaceae bacterium
CGAGGGCGCCGAGGAGATTGAGGAGCGTGGATTTCCCGCAGCCGGAAGGGCCAATGATCGAAGCGGTTTCACCGGCGGCGAGGGTGAGATTCAGGTCGCTGAGGACGTGGAGGGTCTCGCCGGGGGTTTCGTAGGATTTGGAGAGGTTGCGGACGGAGATCATGGGGGGGAAGTTTTCAGTTTGAAGTTTTCAGTTTTCAGCCAAGCAGCCGAATTGTTCTTCAGACCTCAAACTCCTCTCATCTGAAAACTGAATACTGAACACTTAAAACTCTAATAAAATGGCACGATATACCGGACCCAAAACCAAAGTCAGCCGCCGCTATGGCGTACTCATCAGCGGCTCGCCGAAAGCTTTCGAGAACAAGAACTATCCTCCCGGCCAGCACGGCCCGAAGGGTTCCCGCCGCAAGCAGAGCGACTACTCGATCGCCTTGGCTGAGAAGCAGAAGCTTCGCCACCAGTACGGGGTCTTGGAGCGCCAGTTCCGCCGCTACTTCCAGATCGCCAGCACCCGCCGCGGCGTGACGGGCGTGATCCTGCTCCAGCTCTTGGAGACCCGCCTCGACAACGTGGTGCAGAAGATGGGCTTTTCGAAGACCCTGCGCGGGGCGCGCCAGATGGTCGCCCACGGCCACATCACGGTGAACGGTCGGAAGAGCAGCTCCGCCTCGATGAACATTAAGCCGGGCGACGTCATCGCGGTCAAACCCTCCGAAAAGTCGAAGCGCCTCGGCGCACGCGGGGTCGAGCTCACCCAGATCGCCACGGTTCCCGAGTGGCTCCTGGTCGACAAGGATAACCTTTCCGGCAGCGTCGTCCGCATCCCGAGCCGCGAGGAGATCAACCCGATCGTTAACGAGCAGCTGGTCGTCGAGCTCTACTCGCGCTAAGCTCCGAAGCCAAAATTTGGTAGCCAATCCCGCTTCGCAGCGGGCTGGCTGCCTTTTTTGTGTCAACCGCGCGAACGAACGCACCGGCGTGGAGGGACGACCACCGAGTCGACCGACTTTGTCTGCCCGCAAGCCAAGAAGTCGGCGCTGACGGAGCATCGCCCCCCAATGGAAACGAACGCACCGGCGTGGAGGGACGGGGCGTCTGCGTATTATTGATTTACCGGGCGCTGCTCCGAACCCGGTCGAGCACCCGCTTCTGATCGCCTTCTGAGTCGCGGACAACAGCCAGGAAACCGGGGAGGGTTAGGCCGCGCTCTTTCAGGAACGCCCGGTCGCCGCTGCATCCGTACATGATTTCCGGCGCGAGCGAACCTTCCAAAAAGCAGCGGGCTTTGGCGGTGATCCGGGGAAGCCAGGCGATGCCGGCCCACTCGGCCGTTTTGGGAGGCAGACTTTTTTCCGGGACGGGGGCCGCCGGCCATTGCCCGTGCATTTTCCCTAAAAACTCTGCCTGCCGGATCCCGGCCACGCCGACGAAGTCCTCGCAAGTCGGCCAGCCGTAGCGCGAGAAGTCCTCGGTGTAGTCGAAGAGAACGTGAACGGTGATGCCGGCCCCGCGCAGCAAGGCGAGCGAGGCGGGGCTCAGGAGAGAATCCGCATCCCGGCACCCGGAGCGATAGGCCTCGACGGCCTCGGCGTGGAGGGCGGGAAATAGAGTCGGTTTCATCGATTTATCGGATGCCATGGTGGAAGAAGAGCCTAGCATCACATTCCGCAACAGGCATCGCCGAAATTCAAAAATCCAAATCCGGTGTCCTGGGGCGGCAGAATTGGTTTGCGGGGCAGGGGAATGCGCCATAGCAAGGCACCAGCCATGATTTCGTTTTTTCCCACATCTTCGCGTATTCTGCCGGCGCTCGCGCTACTTGCGGGGCTGGCGCTCACCGGGTGCGTCAACCCGATCAACCCGCTCGGGCGCTTCGATCCGGCCCCAAAAATTTCCGGCCCGCTTCCGGCGGCGAAGCCGGCGGAGCCATTTGCCTGGGGGATCTCGACCGCGAGCTACCAATACGAAGACCCGGCGGTGAAGCCCGGATCGCCCGCGTATTTTTCAACCGACTGGGACGTCCTGGTTTCGCAGGGCAAGGCCCCGCCGCGGGGGAACGCGCTCTACAGTTGGACGCACTTTGAAAAGGATCTCGCTGCCCTCAAAAAAATCCGTCCGACGCACTACCGGTTCAGCATCGAGTGGGCGCGGGTCGAGCCGAGGCCGGGCGTCTATAACGAGGAGGCGATCCGCGGGTACGTGGCGATGGCGCGCGAGCTCCGGGCGCTCGGGATCGAGCCGGTCGTCTGCCTCTGGCACTTCACGTTCCCGGACTGGCTCTACGACAAAAAGAACCCCGGCCGGTCGAACTGGCTGCACCCGATGGCCCGCGAGCGGTGGAACGCGTACGTCGAAAAAATGGTCCGCGCGACCGCGCCGTACACGAAGTATTACGCGCCGCAGAACGAGCCGAACGGCCAGATCACGACCGCGTATATCGTCGCCCAGTGGCCGCCGGCGATGACGCTCGCGTTCGGGCACTACTGGAAGGCGATCGACGCGAGCACCGGGATGTTCCGGGACGCGGCGGCGCGGATCAAGGCGATCAAGCCCTCCGCAAAAGTTGTGAGCGTCGAGGCGCTTCCGTGGTGGGAGCGCGCCCCGCTCGACCCCGGCGGGCTGATCTACAACACGATGATCCACGGGAATACCGACCACCTGGACCGGATCTATGACGTCTGCGACATCCTCGGAATCAACTACTACTACTCGCAGCGCCCCGGCCCGATCTCGCTCCTGGCCGGCCCCTCGCGCCGCGGCCCGAACTTCACGATGATGGGCTGGCGGATCGACCCGGAGGGGCTCTATAAGGAGATCCGGCGCGTCGCGAAGCGCTACGGAAAGCCGATGATGATCACCGAAAATGGCATCGCCACGACGGACGATGCCAAGCGGGAATGGTACATGCAAAACCACCTCGCCGCAATCGGGCGCGCGATCCGTGACGGCTACGATGTGCGCGGGTATTTTGCGTGGTCGCTCGCCGACAACTACGAGTGGCACTACGGGTTCAAGGCCAAGTTCGGGCTCTCCACAATGGACCCCGCCACCAAGGACCGGATCCTTAAACCCTCCGCCAAAACATTCTCTGAATGGATCCGCAGCAAAAGGGACATCCGCTCGGTCTCGGCGATCAAGCCGCAGCATGCATTGCCAAAGGCCGCAGATTGATGGCGGTCTGAACACAGGCGCCTTTTCAAAATCGAGAAAGGTGTGTAGATTGGCAGAATGAAGTTCGTCACCACACTTGATCGGGATGAGGACGGCGTTTGGATTGCCGAATGTCCCTCCATACCCGGATGTGTCAGCCAGGGGGGCAGCCGCGTTGAGGCCCTTGCCAACATTCGCGAGGCCATTGCCGCCTGCTTGGAGGTTCGTGCCGAACGCGGTCTGCCGCTCACCGTCGAGATGCAGCAAGTCGAGGTTGCTGTCTGATGCCCTCGTTGCCGACACTCAGCGGGCGCGAGGTTGTGAAGGCATTTGGCAGGAATGGCTGGGACATGGTGCGACAGCGCGGCAGTCACATGGTGATGGTGAAGGATGGCCATATGGCTGCGCTTTCCATCCCCGATCATCGCGAGATTGCCAAGGGCACCCTGCGCAGCTTAATCCGTGCGAGCGGGTTGACCGTTGAGGAGTTTTCTATACTCGCTGAAACATAGTCGGCACGCGCATTTTTGCTATGTGAGTGGGCTGATGATTTCCTAGGGGGGATAAGCTTATCATTACCGCATCCGCCCGACGAAACCCGCCAGGCGCTCCATGGCGATTTTGATTTGCGGGAGGCCGGTGGCGAAGCTGCAGCGGACGTGGCCTTCGCCGCTCGGGCCGAACGCGGTGCCCGGGACGACGGCGACCTTTTCCTCGTTGAGGAGGCGGAGCGAAAATTCGCGGCTGGCGAGCCCGGTCGAGGAAATATCCGGGAAGACGTAAAACGAGCCGAGCGGCTTACGGCACGGGATCCCCATGTCGTTGAGAGCGCCGACGATGAAGTTCCGGCGCATCTCGTATTCCCGGCGCATTTTTTCCACGCTCTGCTCCCCGCGGTCGAGCGCCTCGATCGCGGCGTCCTGGCCCATGATCGGGGCGCAGAGGATTGCGTACTGGTGGATCTTCATCATCGCCTCGATGAGCTCGACGGGCGCGCACGCAAACCCGATGCGCCATCCGGTCATGGCGAAAGCCTTGGAGACGCCGTGGAGGAAGACCGTGCGCTCCTGCATGCCCGGGCATGTGGCGATGCTGGCGTGCGAGCTCCCGTCGAACGTGATCTCGCTGTAGATTTCGTCGCTCATCACAACCAGGTTGTGGCGCACGCAGACCTCGGCGACCTTTTCGAGGTCCTCGCGGGACATCGTTGCCCCGGTCGGGTTCGTGGGAAAGTTGAGCATGAGCACCCGCGAGCGCGGGGTGATCGCGCGCTCGAGCGCTTCGGCGGTGAGCCGGAATCCGTCCTCCGCCTTCGTCTCGATCGCGCAGGCCACGCCGCGCGCGAGCGTGATGCTCGGCGCGTAGGATACGTAACACGGCTCGTGGTAGAGGACCTCGTCGCCGGGATTCAGGAGCGCCCGCAGGGCGAGGTCGATCGCCTCGGAGACGCCGACCGAAACGAGCACCTCGGAGAGCGGTTCGTACCGCAGCCCGAAGTGCTTGCGCACGTAGTCCGCGATCGAGCGGCGCAGGCGCGGGAGCCCGAGGTTTGACGAGTAGCCGGTCCGCCCGCGCTCGAGCGCATAGATCGCCGCCTCCCGGATGTGCCAGGGGGTCGCAAAATCCGGCTCGCCGATCCCGAGCGAGATGACGTCGTCCATCGTCTGCACGATCTCAAAAAAGTCGCGGATCCCGGAGCGAGGAATATCGCGGACGTGGTCGGCGATCGCGATGCTCACGGCGAGACGGAGAGCCGCTCGGCGGCGGTGTCGATCTGGTGGAACGCGCCGTTTTCCTTGTAGGTTTTAAGGCGGAAGTGGGTGGCGGTCGCCTGGACGGCGTCGATCGTGCTGAGCTTCTCGGCCACGAAGGCCGCCGCGCGGCGGAGGTTGGACGCCTCGATCACGATGAGCAGGTCGTATCCCCCGCTCACCAGGTAGCAGCTCTCGACCTCCTCAAACTTGGCAATGCGCGAGGCGATGCGGTCGAACCCGCCGTCGCGCTCGGGCGTGATCTTCACCTCGATGATCGCGGTCACCTTCTCGGTGTCCCACCGCTCGCGGTTGATGATCGCCTGGTAGCCGAGCACGACGCCATCGGCCTCGAGCTTCGCGATGGCGGCCTCGAGCGACTCGGGTGTGAGGTCGAGAAGGCGGGCCATGTCGGCGCGCGGCATGAGGGCATTTTGTTGCAGGAGATCGATCAGGGCATCCATGGAGCCGCAGATCATGAAATCCCAGTCGCGACTTGGCAAGCGCGGGGAATTCGGATAATTCTGAAGATTCCTGTATGGCAGCCACGCGCAAAGACCTCACGATCCTCGGATGCGGGTTTGCGGCGAAGTACCCGGAGGGGGGCGGGAATTTTTCTGTGCCCCTGCAGTACCTTCTGGGCCTGCGCAGGATGCGGCGTCCGTCGCTCTGGCTGGAGGTGATGGCTTCGACCGG
>JBGTAT010000235.1:0-6305 GCA_041749755.1 Terrimicrobiaceae bacterium
CTCGAACGGAAAACTTGAAGGTATCAACAACAAAATCGGCGCCATGCAGCGCATGCATTACGGCCTTCGCGACTTCGAATTTCTTTCCCTGAGAATCCTGACTCTTCATAGGGCTAAGCACACTTTTTGCGGATGAACCAAACTTCCTTGGATGTTCCTCGGTCACCAGATAGGAAGCTTCAAATGTGCAGGCATAAGAGACCAATCTCATTGTTTTGTAGGGTTTCTATGGAATAGGATCGCCCCTCGTTGCGTAACATCGAGAGGGTCACCTCCGACTTGTTGGACTTGAGAGCAGTTCCAGTCGATCCACGAGAGCAATTGAGACCCGTGCTCAGGTGAATCCCCGAAACGCAGCACGCCATGTTCCCGCAGATCCCGACTGATAATGAGGACATAATCAGGAGGCGAGGTATTGATTTCGGCGAGAATGCGATCCGGTGATCTCAGCCAAAAGGGCAGAAAAGTGTAGACATAGCTGGGCGTTTTCTTCCGGAGAAGGTAATTGAGAGTTACTCCCTCCGGAATCACGAGAAGACTCTGAAATTCTGGAGCAGCAGCAAGAGTTTTTCTTACACCTTCCAAAAGAGCTGTTGATGGCTCGACACTTGCATCAAAACCAAAAGTCTGATCGGCGCCTGTTCCAAGTGGTTGGTTTTTCTTAGAATAGATTCCGATCGAGAAGGTCTGTAATTGCCAGACTCCAACGGCGAGGAAAATGCTTAGAGGAAGCAGATAAGCCGTTCTGGCCGATCGAGTGAGGTTAAAGTAATCAGGGATCATTTTCCATGCAGCTGTAACCGCAATGATGCCAGCGAGTGATGCTTGGTAATAACCGCAGTGGTAAATCCGAGGATTGAATGCCATGCGTGCAATCAAACCGCTAGAAGCAAGAAGCAGAAGGAAACGGATTGAGCGAGTTTCAGCGGGTTGCGCTGAGGGTATGCGGCACCAGATCATTACTGCAGTTGCCAACAGCCATACGGGAAAGGATTTGGCTATTTCGAGCCAGGGAATTCGTGATGAAACAAAAAGTGAAAGAGCCGAAATCCCGAAGCATGCGGGCCAGAGCAGATTTGGTCGGGATGAGCAGATCCTGCCACAGATCCAAGCGATGAGAGCAAAGGAGCTAAGAGAAATGCTGCCGAATAGAGCTAGTATCATTAGATTAGCTCCGAAGTTTGTGAAGCCTAGAAAAGATGCTTGAGCCGGATCGGTAACGATACCGCTGTAGGTGATAAGGCTAGTGGCTCCTGAGTTCGCATAGTATAAGGCATCTCCAAATGAAAATCTGCCAGTGCAGAAAAGCGCGATCGTCGCGATGGCTGAAGGGCAAATAGCAGCCATGATAAAAGTTCCGACTTGGGCGGCAGGCCTGATTTTGTTCATTTCTCGAAAAAATAATGGCCAAGCGAGCAGAATAGCACCCAAGGAAACGAGCGAGGCAGTGAAAATGAACTCTATTTTGAGCAACAGACATAGTCCCCAAAGCAATCCAGCCAAACCTGCCAAGGGTATCCGCGGCAGTCGCAGCCATGCTGCCCATGTTACAACTAACAAAAGAATAATTAGATATCCATGCGTTGTTTCATGCGCATATGGAGCGGCAAACGTGTAGTTTCCTATGCCTACAAACTGATTGAATGAGAAGACAGTAACGAAGAACATTGATCCCACGAACGCGGCTCCCTGCCCCCAACCGGAACGAAGAATATAGTATACTAGCGAAAGAATCCCCAAATAAAGGACGAGATTGACCGCAACGATGTGCATGATTCCAGCGCCGAGCAGAGTGAAAACGAGCGCATTGAAATATTGCGACAGCGGACCGTAAAATACTTCAACATCGCGGTAAATGACAGCCCCTTGCGTAATCTGCCACGGTAGGTAAAGTTCCTTCCCGAAATCAACAATCGGATCTGGCCATTTGCGCCAAGAAACGGTAAGGGCTGCAATAACAGCCAAGGCAAGAATGCCCCAGCCAATCAATTCCAAAGAAGAGATTCGGTTATTGTTTCGGAGAGCGATTAATCTCGCGGCCTCGCTATGGCTTGCTTTCCGTTTTTTAGACTTTTTCATGCTATCGACTGAACCTAGACAATCGTGACTAGTGAAATTGGCTACCGTGATGCATCATCGCATTATCCAAATTTACAGATGTTTGTCCGGTGTACGGTGGCATACTGATAGCAACCCCGAAGGCGGGCATTCCCGCTGGAATTGCTTCGGAAGCAATCATGTTTCTCACCCTGAACAATTATACTTATAATTCAGCATTAAGATCTCAAATTCCTCCCTGTGAAACCTTATGGCCGAGTCCAGGATGAGTCCGGTCGCTATGGTTATGGACGTCGTTACAAGAGTAATTGCTGCAATGGCTGCGCATTGGAGCATCCAGGTCGGATGCGAAAGGCCGATGACTAATGCTGCTAACGCAACAAGCAATTCGATGGCTGCCAAAAGGGAAAAGCACAGCAGGGGTTTTGCGTCTTTGAACAGCCAGACGATGGATCGGAGGACGATCGCTCCATCGGAAATTGTATTGAGTTTGGAGAAGCTTCCGGCAGGGCGGTCCCTGTAGGCGATGGGGACCTCTACGATCGCAAAAAGCCGTTCAATGGCGTGGATGGTGATTTCCGCTTCTACAGCAAACCCGTCGATGAGGATTGGACAATGTTTAACAAAACGCTTCGACATCGCCCGGTACCCGGTTAAAACATCACGAATATCTTTGGAAAATAACAACTGGATCGACCAACAGATCAGTTTGTTCCCAAAGCTATGAAGCGGTCGCTTGTTTTCCTTTGAGTAATGGCCGCCGGACAACCGATCCCCGTTGGCCATGTCAGCGCCGCTGCGGACTTCATCAAGCAGCGCATGAATTGCTTCCGCTGGGTAGGTGTCATCGCCATCAACAATGACGTAATATTCTGCGTCAATCTCACGGAAAGCGTGGCGCAACACAGCGCCCTTGCCTTTTCTGGATGACGGGATGACTTCGGCCCCGGCAGCTAATGCGTTCGCACGAGTTTCGTCTGTGCTGTTGTTGTCAAAAACAAAAATTCTGACGCCTGTCAACTCCCGCCGAAAATCGGAAACTACCTTCCCGATTGTAGCGGCCTCGTTTAGGCACGGAATAATCACGGCTATTTCCATTTCTGATGATTTCGGATTTGCAGCCATTGTTCAATGAGGAAGCGCTTGCGCTGGAAAAGTGCTGATGCTCGTGCCCATGGAAAAGGGCCCCCGCCAAGCGCAGGTCAGGCCCCAGCCCATATGCGAAAATTCCGGGCGCCTGATTTGGCGGGGGAGGAGTTCGCGGTAGCCCCAGAACGAGACAGGAATCAGCGGGCTCCAGAAGAGGACGGGGAAGTAGCCGGGGTGCACAGGGGGAAGAAAAGCGGAAACACGGAAAAGCTGAAAGCTGAAACTTGAGGACTGAACACGGGGCCGCTGGGACGGCAAAGAGAAAACTGAGGGCGGAAGCGTAAAACCTGAGGATGGGGATGGTCATGTGTGCCCCCGGTCGTAATCCATCACGTCGTGCACATCACCCTTCACGGGGCCTTTTGGAAACATCTTGCGAAGGCGGGACAGGCGGTCAATGGGCGGGGCGGTCTTGCGCGTATGAACCGGAGTGATGGTGGCGAAGGGAACCCCTCGCTTGGTGATGGAGACGGCTGCGCCATCATAGAGCCATTTGGAAAGGGTGGCGAAGTTGTTACGCAAATCTGCGACAGTTGCCGTTTTCATATCATAGATAATGTATCATTTCACCCGGGTCTGTCTACCTGACGGGCGAAGACTTGGGATGCTGCCCATACAGGGCAGAACCGCATTCCCCCCCCATGACCCAGGGCGGCGCTGGCGCTTGCCTTGGGCTGGGGGATGTAGCCCCGTTGGGGCTCTGAGGGGCGAAGAAATCCGGTTCTTCCCCTCCCCCTTTCGTGTATTTCGTGCCTTTCGTGGTTCACCCCGCCGTCCCCGGCCGCCCTCAATTCGGTTTCTTGGAATCTTCGGCAGCCTTCTGCATCTCGGCGGCCAGTTCCGGCTTCCCTGCGGCCGTGAGTTTCTCTGCGAGCTGGGTGGCGACGGAAATCCGGGGTTCGGGCGGGAGGAATTTCATCGCGGCGAGCGTCTGGTCTGCGGCATCCCGGTGCCGGCCCTGCGAGAGGTAGAGGTCGGCGAGCTCCATGCGCGCGAGCGTGCTCTCCGGCGCGATATCCAGGAGCTCCTTGAGCGTGATTTCGGCGTTGATGGGATTGCCCTCGACGACGCGCACGTATCGGGCGAGGTGGACCTTGGCCTCGACGATGTTCTGGCCCGGGGCGACTTCAAGCATGAGGACGGTCTGCTGCAGCCCTTTCGAGAGGTCGTTCGGGGGGAAAGCAATCGGCCGGGCCCAGGGCGGGATGACCTTGTCGAAGAGCGCCCGCTTGCCGAAGGAATCCTGGTACGAGATCCCGGGAACCGGCTTCGGATAGAGGATCCCAAAAAATGGCCCGATGAAATTTTCCCATGTCATCAGGGAAATATGCGTGACGCCGTGGGCTTTGATAAACTCGAGGGCCGCCTGGTCGCTCTGCGCATTGAGTCCGGCCGCAGCGGCTTTCAGCCCCTCGACATTTTCCCAGTAGAGCGTCCCGATCGTTCGGAATCCACCGAGCGCGGAGAGTAGGCACGAGCTGTTCGGGCTGCTCAGGAGGACGACCGGCCGGCCCCCGGCACTGTCGAGGAGGGCGCGGGCCATCTGCCGGTGCAGCAGGGCGAGACCCTGCCCGGGGGTGATCGCGATCTTTTCCCCGCTCCGGTACTGCGCGAGCGCGACCGAAAACGAGTTTTTGAATGACGGCTCGATGACGAGGTAGGCAAAGGCGAGCAGCAGGACCGCCGCCAGCCCGCGGCCGATGAGATCGCGCGGCACCAGCTTCCAGACCTGGGGGACGACGATGCCGGCCAGCGCAATGTAGAGCGGCCCGGCCAGCATCCCCCACCGTACCTGATAGAGCTGCAGGCCGGTGATGAAGAGGATCGGGATCGACAGGAACAGAAGATTTGCTTTTGTTCCCCGCCCGACGGAGGGCGCCCATTGGAGCAGGAGCGCCGCTAGCAGGAAAACCGGAAACCAACCGAACGCGATCTGCCAAGTGAGGCCGCCCAGCCGGATGCGCGTGAGCAGAGGAAGGAGCTCGGCGATGTTCTGATGCAACCGCCACATAAACGGATCTTTGGGGGCGTAGATATCGCCTCCTCCGAGAACAATGACTGCCGGCAGCACGGCGCAGGCCAGCGCGGGCCAGACGAGGCGGCCCCAGGGAAACGGATTCTGCTTGGCCCCAAGCTGGCTGAGCCAATGGGAAACGACGGCGATGAACCATCCGCCTCCCAGCCAGGCCAGAGCGTAGAGCGGATGGTTCACCTCCATGCGCATCCCCATGTCGAAAGGGAAATACTCCAGCAGGTAAAAGAACAGGCTCCCGCCAGCACCCCACACGGCCCAGGTTTTCCAGAGGTCCGCCCGGAAATCGAGTTTCGCATCCGGACGGCGGGCGGTGCGGGCGTAAACCAGAGCTGCCGCCAGGGCGGCTATGCCGATTCCGCCAAGAACCATGGCCGTCGACAGCGCGCTGATCCAGAGCCCGGCAGCCCCGCAGATCGCAGAGAAGATCATGCCGTGCCGCGCCTGCATGATCGAGTGGGGAGGGACGAAGTCCTTGCCATCCGCAGATTGGACCCACCCCGCACCGGCCCAGGCGATCCCGAAGAGCATGCCGAGGAGGGCAAAGGCAATGAGCCCGTGGTGGTCGGGGTACGCGGGCATGAAACCCTCGTAAAATGTGGGAACCGAGACCATGCCGAGCGCGATGACGGTGCCGCAGAGCGGACCGAAGCGACGGGCGGACAGCGTGCTGAAGATCCCGAGGGCGAGGGCAAGCAGAATCGGGTTGGCCCAGATCGACATCCGGAAGATGCTGTTCCGCAGCGAGTCCCCGGTGAACAAGCGGTAGCCTTCTCCGAGTCCCCGCAGGTACCACGCAAATGCGGAATTCCAGTGCACCTCGCGCCCCTTTGGCGCGTTGTCGAAGTCGGTGTGCCGGACCCTCCAGCCCCCCCCGTCCCCGAGGTGCTCGGCATGCCGGTTCCACATGTACCCGTCAAACGCGATCTCGCTCAGAAAAACCGGCATCCGCTTCTCCAAAGGAATATTTTTGTCGGCGTCCTGGCAGAGCCGGACCGTCACCGCATCGACGAGGAATGCATGGAGTCCGACCCAGGCGACGCAGGCGAGAAGGACGGCGACAAAC
>JBGTAT010000236.1:0-46477 GCA_041749755.1 Terrimicrobiaceae bacterium
CCGGTTGAACATGAAGAGACCTTTCATATCGCTCACAAAGCTGTCCAAACATGATCTGGAGCGGGTTGAACGCATGGTAAACCGTGACTTCGACAAGTGACTCCCCCTGAACCAATGCGAGCATGGCTTTCAAGCGCGAAGGTGCCGGCGAGCCGATCACCCCGCCCGACCTCCCGCTCCCAGCGGAGGAACACGCCACCTTCATCACGGAGGACTGCATTCAACCTGGAATCCGCAGATGAACGCAGATTGGAAACTGGCGAAAAACATCTTGCGAGTAATGCAACTCTTCACCCGGGATGTGAACGCTTTTGCAGGATTGCTTCCGACGCATCTTCCACAATCTGTGTTAATCCTGTTAATCTGCGGATAAATCTTCTGCGGAAATGACGTTCAATATCCCGAAACCCGCGTGATTCCCGATCCATGAACCTCAAGAAATCCCTGCAAAAAAAGTCGAATGCGACGAAAGGAGCCGCCCCCTCACGACAGGCACCCATCAAACAGGAATTGCTCTCCCTTTCTCGTTCAATGGCTGGCGTGGACAGAAACACCAGGCAAAAGCGGGCCATCGAGTCCGTCCTCCGCAATCACGCAAACCCACTCTCGCCGGCTGAAATTCTGGAATATGCGTTGAAGGAAGTTCCCTCGCTCGGAATCGCCACAGTCTATCGGTCGCTGAAGGCCCTTTCCAAAGACGGGCAGGTCGTATCCGTCGAAATCCCGGGAGAGCCTCCCCGATATGAGCGCGCGGACAAGGGCCACCATCATCATTTTTTGTGCCGGACATGCGGCGAGGTTTTTGATTTGAAGACGTGCTTGGATGGCATCAAGAAAATGGCCCCCCCGAAGTTCCGCGTTGAGGATCACGAAATCATCCTATACGGGGCTTGCAAGGCTTGCGCGCCAAAGAGTAACCCCGCCAAGCGACGGGGAGCGAAGCATTCCCACTGAGGGCCTGGGGCTCAGGAAACGCGCATCCGGCCAGTGGTGAAAAACACGGGATACCGCTGCGGGCCGGGGCGTCCCGGCTTTTCGATGTGGTGGACGGTTTCCATGCTGACGAGCGTGAACCCGGCGTCCATCATTTGACGGACGAGATGGTCGCGGGAGAACCCCTTGTGTTCGACGCCGGTTGGGTCGGCATGGAACGATCCGTCTTCTTTGTCGAGGTCGGCAATCGCCAGAAAGCCCTCCGGCTCCAGCATGGAGCGAAATCGCCGAAGAAGAAGGGCTGTGTTCCGCACATGATGGAGCGTCATCGCGCAAAGGATCACATCGAAGCGCATTCCGTCGAGTGGACCGTTGCAGAGGTCGTGACGGAGGGTTTTCAAATGACAGATTTGCGCAACCCTCGCTTTTTGCTCCAAGCGGGAGAGCATCCCGGAGGAGACATCCACAGCGAGAATGCTGGAACACCTCGGAGCCAACGCCATCGAACAGAGTCCGGTTCCCGCTCCATAATCCAGAAGTCTGGGCCGGATGTTCCCGCCGATCTCCCTTTCGACGACGCGGACAATATCCGCCGCCAGCTCGTGTTTGCTGGCATTCGCATCCCAACTCGCTGCTTTGCTGTCAAAATGCCCCGCAACCACCGCGTCTCTCATACCCGGCACGATTCCAGTCCCGAGACAATTCCTTCGCGACGCAGGTTCCTCCCGATGAAAACCGCCTGAGTGAGCCGCTCCTCATTTGCCCACGTCTGGCCGAGCGTGATGCGGAACATGCCGTGAACGCCTTGAAAAACCATGCGCTCCGGCACATCCCGAATGGCGATGATCCCCTTGCTGCGAAAAAGATCCACAGCGTGCTTTTCGACAAATTCCCCCAGCCATTCCCGGAACTTGTCCCCATCGAGGTCACCGGGAATCGTGAGGGAGACGGTTTGAATTTCATGCTCGTGGGTTGGTGCGGACGCCTTGGCGCTCCCGTTGCTCGAACATCCGCCAACTCCCTTTTCGATTCGCTTCAAATCGAACCCGCCGATATCGAGGATTTTTTCTGCGGGCACTTTGGCATCCTGTGCGAAGATGTGTTCGCTGCCACCGTTGATGCCAGCCATGGCATCCACCACATGCCGCAGTTCCAGCTCGGAAACCAGATCCACCTTGTTGATGACTAGAAGGTCGGCATAGGCGACCTGTTCATCCGCGTGGCCATCCTGCCCAAGATGGTCGAGGATGTGCTTCGCATCAACGACCGTCACCACGCCATCAAGCCGCATGTGTTCTTTGAGGAACGGATCGCCGAGAATCGCGTGCGCGACCATGCCGGGGTGCGCCACTCCGGTTGTCTCCACCAGAAGCCGGTCGTAGCGCTTCCTTGCATACGCGAGCAAATGCAGCAGGCGAAGGAATTCCTCACGGGCCGTGCAGCAGGTGCGGCCCTGCACGGTTTCCATTGACCCCAAATCGGTGCGCAACACGAGGTGGTGGTCAATCGAGATTTCGCCCAGCTCATTTTCGATCACTGCGACCCGTTTGCGGTTCATCGTGGCGAGCAAGTGGTTCATCAAGGTCGTTTTTCCCGAACCCAAAAAGCCGGAAAGAACGGTCACAGGAAGGCGGTCGTCGGATGATTTCATAAATAGGGCTTGCGTGATATTGGCATATGCTCATTATTGTCGAGAACAAAATGACTTCCCTGACGATCCTTTCCGAAAATACCGTGCGGGGGGCCGGACTGCTCGGCGAACACGGCCTTTCCTACTGGCTGGAGACCGGCACCCACCGCGTGCTCTTTGACACCGGCCAGGGTATGGGGCTGGAAAAGAACGCCGCAAAGCTAGGCATCGATCTCGGGCAGGCGGATGCGATTGTGCTCAGCCACGGGCACTACGATCATGTCTCCGGCCTGCCATACGCGCTCGAAGCCGCACCCGATGCCGCGCTTTGGTTTCACCCGGCGGCGACCGGGAAAAAGTTCATCCGCTCGCCGAAAGGCACGGCGCGACGGATCTCGACCGATTTCATGGAGGCCGGAGATTTTGGAAATTCCCGGATCGTGCATCGTGTGACCGAACCCGCAGCGGTCGTCCCTGGCGTTTGGGTGACTGGCGGAATTCCCCGCACGAATGATTTTGAGGATGTGGGTGGACCGTTTTTTCTGGACGTGGAACTCACCGTGCCCGATCCGATCGCCGACGACATGGCGATCTACCTGCCGGGACCGACCGGGCTCTTCGTCATTTTCGGTTGCGCCCACGCCGGAGGAATCAACACGCTCGATCACATCGTCCGGCAAACCGGAAACGTTCTTGTCCACACGCTGATCGGTGGGCTGCATCTGGCCGCCGCGTCGCCGGAGCGGATGGATCGCACGGTTGCGGCACTTCGAGCACTTGAGCCGAAGCACATGGGATTCTGCCACTGCACGGGAGCACCCGCGATCCACCGAATTTGGAGCGAGTTTCCAGACGCATGCATGGAGGTCCACGTCGGCAAGCGGCTCATTCTTTCCGGGGAAAACGGGTAAAGCCCATTTGCTCCAATCGACAAACCTCACGAAACCCGATTATGGAAAAAATCCGTTTAATCTTTTTCGCCGTATCTTTGCTGATGCAATCCTGTATGCTGGCGGAGTCGGCATTCCAAACCGATATTTTGCCTCTTTTAAAAGAGTCCTGCGTTTCGTGCCACGGTCCGAAAAAGCAAATGGGCCAGTTCCGGGCTGACCTCCGTGGAGAGTATCTCAAAGACACCGGCAACGGCCCTTGGATTGTTCCCGGAGACAGCCAAGCAAGTCGGTTGGTGGCGTTGCTTTCCGGGGACATCAAAACGAAAAAGAGCCCGGAGAAGCATGTGTTTCCGCCTGAGAAGATTGCTCTGATCCGGGCGTGGATTGATTCTGGAGCCAAGTAAACCGTGTTTCTCTTGTCCTGCTCTGATTGCGCATTGACTCCCCTGAATGATATTAGAACATCTAATTTGATATGACCGTCGAAATCCTGGCACGCATTCAATTCGCTTTCACGATTGCGTTCCATTACATCTACCCGCCACTGAGCATCGGGTTGGGAATTACGCTGGTGATGATGGAGGGAGCTTGGCTGAAGACTGGGAATCCACTATTTCACAACATGGCGAGGTTCTGGACACGAATCTTCGCTTTGACGTTTGCTATCGGCGTAGCAACCGGGATTGTGATGGAGTTTGAGTTCGGCACGAACTGGGCGACCTACTCGCGGTTTGTCGGGGATATTTTCGGGAGCGCCCTTGCGGCGGAGGGGATCTTTGCGTTCTTTCTGGAATCGGGATTTCTGGCCCTGCTGCTGTTCGGATGGAACAAGGTCGGCCCGCGCATACACTTCTTCGCGACCTGCATGGTGGCCTTCGGCGCGCATTTCAGTGCGGTCTGGATCGTGGTGGCAAACTCCTGGATGCAGACTCCCGCAGGCTACCATTTGGAGAGCACGGTCAATGGCAAGACAGTGATTCTTCCACCCGATCATGTGGTGACTCCTGCCGACCTCACCAGCGTCCGCGCGGTGGTTGATGACTTCTGGGCGATGGTATTCAACCCCTCGACCATCGACCGGCTGACCCATGTGATTCTCGGAGCGTGGCTGGCCGGGGCGTTTCTCGTGGTGAGCATCAGCGCCTACTACCTTCTTCGGAACCGGCATTTGGACTTTTCCAGGGCCTCGCTCAAAATTGGTTTGGGGTTCGCGACCGTGGCCTGCATTTTGCAGATGATCAGCGCCGACTTCACGGCGAAAGGCGTCGTGCGAAACCAACCGGTCAAACTTGCCGCTCTGGAAGGTGTCTATGAGACAAGGCCCGACACGCCCATGACGCTTTTCGGTTATGTCGATGCCGGGGAGCAAAAGGTTGTTGGGCCAAAAGTTCCCGGCCTGCTGAGCTTTCTGGCCTGGGGTTCATTCACGAAGCCGGTTGTCGGGCTCCGCGATCTGCCGTCCGACGAGTTCTTGAAATTGAGACACCCGCAAGCCGCCGCGGGCGAACTGCAGGAAATCCGGAAGCAGTATTGGCCGAATGTGCCAGCAGTTTTCCAGTTTTACCATATCATGATCATCGTGGGCGTGGGCCTGCTGGCCCTGTCGCTGGTTGCCTGCTTTTTCTGGTGGCGCGGATGGCTTTTCGACCTGTCCCGCCCGCTGACGCGTTGGCTGCTTGTGGCCTTGGTCTTCTCGGTTCTCGGGCCGCAGATTGCGAACCAGGCCGGCTGGTTCGCCGCCGAGATGGGCCGGCAGCCTTGGATTGTGTATGAAATGCTGCGCACGTCCGAGTCGCTCTCCAAGGTCGTCACCGCCAACCAGATCGTCGCCTCGCTCATTCTCTTCGGGCTCGTTTACGCGCTCCTCTTTGTGATGTTCGTTTTCCTCCTCACCCGCAAGATCCAGCACGGGCCGGACACCGAAGAGGAGAGCGAGGAAATGCCGGAGAGTTGGAAAGCCCTCGTCCGCACCGTCCCACGCGCATGAACCTCCCCGATCTCAACATCATCTGGTATATTCTAGTGGGTGTCCTTTTCACCGGCTATGCCATGCTCGACGGCTTCGACCTCGGGGTCGGGGCGCTCCAGCTATTCGTCCGCAAGGACGAGCACCGGCGATTGCTCCTGAATTCCATCGGCCCTGTGTGGGATGGAAATGAAGTCTGGCTGGTGACTGGCGGCGGTGCCCTGTTTGCCGCGTTTCCGGAGGCCTACGCCACAGTGTTCTCGGGCTTCTATCTCCCTTTCATGCTGCTGCTCTGCTCGCTGATCTTCCGGGCTGTTGCCATCGAATTCCGCAGCAAGGAGGAATGGACATGGTGGAGGCAGTTCTGGGATGTGGCCTTTAGTGTCGGCAGTTTGGTCGCCGCCCTCCTGATTGGCGTGGCCATGGGGAATATTGTGCGTGGCATTCCGTTGGATGCAGATCACGAGTTCGCGGGATCATTTCTCGGACTCCTGAACCCCTACGCCCTGCTGATGGGAGTGACGACCGTCCTGCTCTTCGCGATGCATGGGGCGATTTACCTGGCCATGAAAACCGACGGAGAACTGAACAAAATCGTCAGTGGCTGGATTCCGAGGTTGATCGGCTTTTTCCTCGCATCATATTTTCTCTTCAATCTCTACACGTTGATCGAGGTGCCGTGGGTGCTGGAGACCGTGCGGGCCAGGCCGTATGTGTTTGCTGTGGTCGCGGTGAACGTGCTGATCGTGCTCAACATCCCCCGCGAGATCCACAACGGCCGTGAATTCAACGCCTTCCTCTCCTCCTGTGCAGCGATGGGTCTCATGATGGCTACTTTTGGGCTCACTTATTTCCCCAACATGGTTCTGTCCAGCCCTGACCCCGCCAACAGCCTCACGATTTACAACGCGGCATCTACGCAGAAGACTCTTGGGGTCATGCTCGTCATCGCCCTCATCGGCGTGCCGCTCGTCCTAGCCTACACGGCCAGCATCTACTGGGTCTTCCGAGGAAAAACCAGCCTCACAAAGCACAGCTACTGAGCGGGATTGGCTCCGCGCATTCATCCCTTGGCGGTTGGAAGTCTGTTTCGGAAGATGCGCACGCTCGGGGCAGAACACTCGGCCGGAAGGAGAGATCGAGTGGCTATTTGAGGTTTGCTGAACGTTCGAAAATGGTCTGTGCGTGACGATCTCGCTTCAATCGGGATCCTTTCGTGAATTGAACAATGTCAAATTTTAACTCCTCTGAATCGGGCTACATCCAGAGTATTTAGGAGATGGCGCTTCAGACAATAGAACCATGCACTCCTTCCCAAGTATCATTCCGACCAGCGTTGCTTTCATTTTTGCTGGTTTCATCGGGTTGTTTTCCTCCTGCAAGCCTTCAAAGGTGGAGGTGCTCCAATCTTTGGAGGCAGTGTCACCAATTCCATTCACATCACCAACACCCTCTGCGACTCCAACGCCATCCGCAACGCCAGTGCCGTCGAAACCGCACGGAATTGTCGGTGGGATTCCCAATGATGCGCGGATTCGGGTAATTGCCAGCTTTCTGAGTTCTGAGCCACAAGGGATTGGAAAACCAATCACTGATCGGAAGGCTTGGGCCGCATTCCCAAATGCAGTGGCGGTTGTCGATCAAGCTGTGAGCAACCAAGGCGCCCCTATCCCCGTGCTGACCGATGATCTCTATTTGATCTACAGTCAAAGGGGGACGAGGAGGGAGTATGAGGATCCATTTTCACGTCGAAAGATGAGACTGACGAGCTTTGTCATGGCCGAGTGCATTGAGGACAAGGGGCGGTTTCTGGCATCCATCGAAGCGGAAATCGCAGCCATTTTAAGCGAACGATCATGGACGCTGCCAGCTCACGACAAGAAGCTGGAATCCTTTAATGGAACGCCAATTGTGGACCTTGGCGCTGCCGACCGGGCATGGATTCTTGCCACGGCCGATTACCTGCTTGGGCCAAAAATGGATGTGGAGACCCGTGAAAAGATCCGCACAGAAATTACCCGAAGGGTTCTGCAACCCTACAAGGATGAGATACTCGGAAAATCCTCCGGCCGGGCGATATGGGTGCGGGCTGACACCAATTGGAATGCTGTCTGTCATGCCGGTGTGATTGGAGCAGCGCTCGCACTTCTGCCATCGCCCGAGGATCGAGCGTGGTATTTGGCTGCCATGGAAATTCACGTTCCGAACTTTCTCAATGGCTTCACCGACGACGGATACTGCAGTGAAGGCATCGGTTATTGGAACTACGGATTCGGGCATTACGTCCTTCTGGCGCAAGCGGTCGGCATAGCGAGCCAATGGCGGATCAAGCTCTATTCACCGGAAATCGTCAAAAACATTTTGTCCTATCCGAACCGCCTCGAATTGTTCCCAACCGTTTGCCCCGCATTTTCGGACTGCGATCCTTCCGTCAAGCCCTCGCCATGGATATTTCAACTTGCCGGAGTTTCCGGCACCTTGCCGCGTTCTCTGTGGGATCCGACCAAGGCAACACTCTATGAGGCAATAGGCATCGCATTCCCTGAACTTCCTCCTGAAAAGCTCCCGGTTAACGAAGCCCTGTATCCACTCCGGGATACATTTCCCATTGCGGGGGTGATGGTGTTTCGTTCTGCAAATGCGGCATCCGGCATGGGGCTCTCCATCGCCATTAAAGCCGGAAACAACAACGAAAAACATAACCACAATGATCTCGGTTCCTATGTGGTGGCACAGAATGCAAAACCAGTATTGTTGGATCCGGGGGCGGAGGTTTACACCGCACGCACGTTCGGCCCCCACCGGTATGACAGCAAAGTGATCAATTCCTATGGCCATTCGGTTCCTGTCGTCGCCGGCAAATTGCAGGATACAGGTGCCAGTGCCCGCGCAACGATCACGTCCATGGAGACGTCGATTGCCGAAGATGTGATCCTCATGGATCTCACGCAGGCCTATGCCAAATCGGTGCCGTCGCTCAAGAAGCTGACGAGGCAGATGAAGTTCATCCGCTCGCCACAACCAGCCATCGAGATCGCCGACAAGGTTGAGTTTGATTCGCCTCAGCAGTTCTCCACCGCCCTGATGACCTTCGGGAAATTCGAGCCCGGCTCGCTCGGCACGTTTGCGATTTCCGAGGGGGCCGAAGTTCTCGGAGTGAAAGTGGATGCGAGCGGGCTGGCCTTCACGGTCAAAGACGAAGTGCTGGACGAGCAACTCCCCTCACATCAGAAGCCATTGCGAATCGGGGTGTATCTCGATGAGCCGGTTACACAGGCAACGATCACCTGTCGGATCGAACCGGTTCTTCCTGGGACACCCCGTCCATGAATTCTCCTCAGTTTCCGCTATCCAAACCCCTTGCCGGAGAAAAGCGATGGAGTGTCGGAACGCTGACTTACACGGTGAGCGGGCTGGCGGTTTTGTTCTTTTGGCTGCTTTGGGGGGATTTCGCTTGGAACATGAAAGAGCGGGCGGTGGCACCTATCGCGCAGATCATGCTCAAGGGATTTCATGCTTCCGACCTCATCGTCGGATTGCTGGTGGGATCGCTTCCCGCAGCATTAGGCATGATCCTTGCCCCTGTGATCAGCGTGCGGTCGGATCGTCATCGCGGGCGCTGGGGGCGACGGATTCCCTTCCTGCTGATTCCGGTGCCCATCGCGGTGGTCGGCCTTGCGGGGCTCGCATTTGCCCCCGCCGTGGGAGAGTGGCTGCACGCGACTCTCGGTCACGCCTCCCCAGGAATGCACCAGACAAAACTGATTGCCTTTGCGTTTTTCTGGACGCTTTTTGAGGTGGCCAGCGTGATCTCGAATGCAGTGTTTGGCGGTCTGATCAATGATGTTGTCCCCCGTGAGGTTATCGGGCGGTTTTTTGGGCTCTTCCGTGCGGTGAGCCTGATCGCTGGGATACTGTTCAATTTCTGGATCCTCGGTCACGCCGAGGCGCACCATACATGGATTTTTCTAGGCATCGGTCTTCTTTACGGGGTCGGGTTCCCGCTCATGTGCTTCAGGGTTCGGGAGGGCGAATATCCTCCGCCCCCGGTCGAAACATCCGACAAAAAAGTGCATCCCTTGATCGCGATGAGCACCTACCTCCGGGAATGCTTTGCCAACCCGTATTATGTGTGGGTTTTCGGCGGGATCACGCTTGGGTTTCTCGCCAACGGCCCGGTCAATGCATTCAGCGTATTTTATGCGAAAAGCGTCGGCATGAGCATGGATTCCTACGGGAAATATCTGGCGCTGACCTATGGAATCTCGTTGGCGATCTCCTACTTGCTGGGTTCACTGGCCGACCGTTTTCACCCGCTACGGGCCGGGATTGTCGCCATCGCGCTCTATGCCGTGGCGATGATTTTGGGAGGCATTTTTGCCACGACCTCCGGCTCCTTCGCGGTGGCATTTGTGCTCCATGGCGTGCTTTCCGGCACGTTTATGACTTGCACGGCCTCTTTGGGCCAACGCCTGTTTCCACGCACGAAATTCGCACAGTTTGCCTCGGCAAACGGGATGATCACCGGAGCCGGATTTTTGCTAATGCCACCGCTCGTGGGCCTGCTCCTCGATTTTTCCGGGCACGCTTATCGCTACACCTTTTTGATCAGTGGCGGGCTCGCGCTCGCGGGGTTTGCGGTGCTCCTGATCGCGCACAAAAAATTCATGAAACTCGGCGGGCCGACCGCCTACATTGCCCCGGAGTAAGGATCGCCGGGGGAGCGATAGTGGACGCCGAGCCGGTCCAATCGCTTGAGGTGGGTCGCGAGACGGTGTCGAAAATTTTCGAAGTCGCGGGTTGCCTGCAGTGACCAAACCACTTCCGCTAGCGCACACAGACGGGGGAAAGCCATGTATTCCACGTGGGCGGTTGTCGCCATATACTCGGTCCAGATTTGTCCCTGAGCCCCCAGGATGCGGGCGGCATTCGCTGCGGAAACTTCAGCCGGAACCGGGTCATAGGAATAAACCATCTCCAGCGGCAGGCAACCGCCAATGGCAAGCGGTTCGCAGGCGGTGTCCAAGCTTTGGTAGAAGTCAAAATACGTGGCCTGCTTGGGAGCCATCACCACGTCGTGGCCAGCGTTGGCGGCGACGATTCCGCCCTCGATTCCTTGCCAAGACATGACGGTTGAGCCCGGAGGCAATCCGCCTTCAAGGATTTCATCCCAGCCGATCAGCCGCCGTCCACGCCCGGCCAGATAAGTTGCCATCCGCCCGATAAACCAGCTTTGGAGCGAATCAACATCTTCAATGCCAAGTTCCGTCATGCGGGCTGTGACAGCCGGGCAGTTTCTCCATTGCGTTTTTTTTGCCTCATCCCCACCAACATGGATGAAAACGCCCGGAAAAAGCGCGAGGACTTCGTCGAGCACGTTCTGAAGGAATTCCACGGTAGATTCGTCGGGGTTGAAGAGATTTTCATGAACACCCCATGCCGTCGAGACGTTGAGTTTATTTCCAGTACATCCCAGATCAGGATATGCGGCGATTGCGGACTGCGCGTGACCGGGCATTTCGATCTCCGGCACAATAGTGACGAATCGTTCGGCGGCATACGCGACGATTTCTCGAATTTGATCCTGTGTGTAGACTCCGCCATGAGGCACTCCATCTCCGCCGAGAAAATGCGCGAAATGCCCGAGAGGAGACTCGCTTCGCCAAGCACCGATTTCTGTCAGTCGCGGGTATTTTTTGATCTCGATCCTCCAGCCTTGGTCGTCGGTCAGATGCCAGTGAAAAATGTTGAGCTTGTGAAGCGCCAGGAGATCAATGAACTTTTTGATGAAGCCAACCGGCTGGAAATACCTGCTCGAATCGAGCATGATTCCGCGCCACCGGAAGCGAGGCGAGTCCTCGATCATCAAACAGGGAAGCGACCAGGCGATATCCATGCGCGCCACCGCCTGATAAACCGCTGGCGGCAGAAGCTGCAGCAACGTCTGCACTGCGTAAAATGCCCCCGCGGGATCCCCCGCATGGATTTGGATTACCCACCAGGCCACCTCAAGGCGGTAGCTCTCTGGCAGTGGGTTCTTTTGATCCAGCGCGAGACTGATGCATGAGCGGAGCAGCGGATCCGCCAGCGTCTCGTCTGTAGCCGTCTCAATCTCGAACGCCCATGATGTCGCGCCCCGCAGCGCCGTTTGCAGCACAAGTGCCACCGGCATCAACTCCGGTGCTGCAAGGATTTTTGTCGAAGGCTGTAGCGCATGACATCCGGGTTGGCGCTCGCATTTGGCAGGAGTGGGAATGATCGCAGGCAGGGAAGGCATGAGTTTTATCGCCATGCCCTCATGGAATGGGCTCTGCAGCCACATGCCAGTCGAAGTAAAGCTTCAGCCGGTAGGGATTGTAGAGCGGTTTCGGCGGCAAGGTGGAATACCAGGAGCCCACACTGGAAGGAACGCTTGTCTTGTCCACGTCCTCCATTGCCCAATTGGTGGCCAATCCGGCGGAAACCAGATTGACAATTCTTTTCGGAGGATCGGGAAAAGGAGCAGAAGGACTTGGTCTCCACCCCCATGGGTTGATGTCCGCACCTTCATACGGGATTTTGATATTGAGGAAGAACGAGGTTACGGTTCGATCTGGTGAGAATCGTTCATACGACTTCGGAGAAAGGGCTATTGCCACCTGCGGCCCGTTCTGGGGGTCCGGTGATCCCAAATAGCTCCAGAGGTGATAGCCAAGCGTATAATTATCAGACGATTTATACTGGGGGTTTTGTCCGGACCAGAGAGGCCCAGGCAACGCATTGTCATGGTCGGCCGTGTAGCCTTGGATGGCCATGCCGACTTGTCTCATTTTTGAGAGAGCTTCCGTACGGTCCGTTGCATTTCTGACACGGTTCAATGCCGGGAATCCCAAGGCAGCAAGAACAGCAATAATACCGATCACCATCAGCAGTTCCACCAAGGTAAAAGCAACGCAGCCCTGATGAAAACCATCGGGAGCACAATTCTGGAGATTTCTGAACCCGGATGACATAGGACGGCACGGCGGCTCAAATCTGAACATCACCGCCCAACTCACGGGGCGTTTGATGTCTGACTGAGAGCGGTGCTCGCTGCGACTTTTTCCAACGAAATGTCATCCAAGTAAATTGTTCCCATGACTCCCCTCGCGTAAAACTCGGGGCGTCCCATCTGGTTTGCGTCCAAGTTCTTAGGAATTTCAAAGACGGACTCGACTTTGGTCCACTTGGTCGGCAGTTCGGCGGCGATCTCGGGGATGTCCAGCGATCCCGAGGTCTCGCGCATTGCGCTGGCCCCGTTGAGTCCGATGAACAACACCTTGGGCAACTTCTTCCAATCCTGCAACAAGGGGATCCTCACAAAAAATGCCGGGGAGGCTTTGGTCGAGGTATCCTCTGTGGACCGGATCCAGAAGGTGAGCTTCCAGCGTTCACCGGCCTTCACGGGTGCCACCTTTTGATTTCCTGCAAGAACCTGTGGAGAGATCGAGAAGCTGGCGTTGTTGGCCGATTTCATCTCCGCACAAGCTGTTCCAGCTTGCGGCGAGGTGGCCACAGTGAGGAATTCGCATCCGCTCGCGGCGGAGTTTCCAGAAACATAGATGCCCCAAGTTTTTCCACCGTCTTCAAACCCCGGGTCGGGAATAAGGTTTTCCTCCGCCTGAGTCTTCGACATTCCAAAGACAAAAGCCATAGAAAGGATCGAAGAGAGAATGGCCTGCGAAGCGATATGCCGGGAAGTCATGGTGTGGTTGATTGGTTCGATGACAGTGCAACACGCGGAGCACCGCGATTCAAATGGAACTTCTTTGATACTGGTAAATCGTGACGGACTTCCACGCAGATCGTGCCTGTTACGAAGTGCCCTCAGGCAGATGCGACACGCGGGGCCGAGTGCCCGTCAACCCAAGAGCCCTCAATGAGCACCTCATAAGGAACCTCCGGTACCCCTCGTTCGCCCCGATGGATCATCCCGACAAGGAAGTCCACCGCAGCCCCCCCTGTGAGAAATCCATTTTCATCCATCCCTGCGAATCGGGGAGAATTGTTCGGACAACCCAGAAGCGCAACTGCGATGTCCTCGGGAATCCTGTATCTTGCAGCCGTCAAAAGCGGGTGCATCCCGCTCCCGCAGAGGACAGAATCAATACGCCAGCGGGTGATCCAGTCCTTGATGATTTGGGAAGTCGTTGCCGGGGGGGCTTCTTCGCTGATCTGCAAAGGAGGAATACGCCGGGACTGTGGGACGCGCAGGGAGGCAAAATGGAAGCCTGCGGAAAAATTCTGATCGGTTCGCTCGTCGAACGCCTTGCTCCGAAAAAAACCGATGCGCTGGTATCCGAGGCCCTGCATTTTAAGGGTTGCTCCCATGGCCACGCGATATTGCGCGCTGCTGACCATGTGGAGTCGGGGATTCACAAGACTGAAGCCAAATGCCACCGAGGAAAATCTTTCCCAACACATCTGGATTCGAGTTTCGGACTGGGCCAGCGGCGCCACCAGAATGCCTTGAACTCCGCGCGCCAGCAGGATTTCCGACAGCCTGGCAGGCGAAGTTTTCCGCAGGCCAAATTCCTCGACTTGGAAACCGAGTTCATTTGCCCGCTTGCAGGCTCCCTCGTAGTAAAGCCTGAACAGCGGGCGCGACAGTAGGGATGCGTGTGTCTCATGGTCGTAGATCCAAGCCAGATTTCCGTGATAGGCCGGGGGCTTCTTCATCTGTCGATAAGTTGCCAAAGCACTCAACATCGGCTCCGGACGGTAGCCGCACCGCTCGGCTTCCTCTTTCACGCGTCGCTTTGTCTTTTCTGCAATATTGGGATGATCCCGAAGGGCCATGGAAACGGTCGCGTGTGAAAGCGAAAGCCGTTTGGCAAGATCTCGAAGCGTCACGCGAGCGGATAGAGGTGAGTCCACGAGGCTCATGGTGACGGATTGATTTACCAGTGTCAAATCCGGCGGACTTGTAAACGCAATGCCGAGGAGCGAACTGTCGGGGAAACCAAAAACCAACCATGAACACTCCGTTTACTCTCATTGCCACGCTCTGTGCGCTCGCGCTGTGCCTATCCCCTGTCGCTCATGCGGCTCTGATCGTTGATGAATCCTATCAAGGTTACAGCGTGGGAATAGTTGCGGACAATACCATTGCAGGAAATGCGACGGGAATCAGCAATGCCAAGTTGCGAATCAACGGAACCAACACAGCCACAATTACCTCAGGAACCATGAGCTATAGCAACGGTGGCTTGGCACTAAATGGCGGCGACCAGTATCTTAAATTGACTGGTAACAATACCAGCACAGGAACGCTTGCAAGCACACTCGCGAGTTCTCTCTCAGTGTCTGGGGGATCGTTCTACACGAGTTTCCTCTATCGTTTTAACGGCACATACAATGGAGGTGATGTCGCATACTCGTCGTTTCAGACAAACGCCGTGAATGGTTCATCCACCTTGATGGCAACAGGCTCAAGCAGCAACTTCGGCAAAACAAGCTTGAACGCTACAACTGCCCTCACTGGCTCTGGGGTATTTACTGCGGGAAACGTCAACTTCATCGTTGTTCAATACGTCACGGATGGTGTGAACTGGACCGGTGCCAATGTTTGGATCAACCCAAACTCTTCAAGTTTGGGAGCCGCAAGTTATACTGTGACAAGTGCCACGGGAACATCCACGCTGGTCGCGATCGCTCCGTTGATCAGCGCCCTGGACCTCGGCGACTCGGCTGACTTCGACCGCCTGCAAATCGGCACGAGCGCAATCGACGTAATTCCCGAACCCAGCACATGGTTGCTGCTTGCGGGGACTGGAACGTTTTTCATGGTGATGCGTCGGCGTCGGAATATCGATTGAAGTTCGCTTTTGTGCGACGCGTAGGAGCCCTCACGAGGGCCATTCCCAGGGGCTGTTTGATGTCGCAAGATTTTTGAACATTCGATACCTGCCGAGCCAGAGGCAAAACCAAACTGGCCCGAGCAAAGCCGGGGAGCCAGATTCATTCGTAGTGAAAACCAGTCTTTTCGACATTCAGATCAACGGTTTTGCAGGCGTGGACTTCCAGCAACCGGAGTTGTCACAGGATGATTTGAGGCGGGCGGTGGATCATCTTGCAGCGCATCAGACGCTGCGCTTTTTCGCCACGCTCATCACCGGTTCCATCGATGCACTGATCGCGCAACTGCAAAATATGGAGCGGATCCGGGCCATCGATTCGCGGGTGGCAGAGGCCGTCTGCGGCTACCACCTCGAAGGTCCATGGCTGTCGCCGGAACCCGGTTATCGGGGTGCCCATGATCCCCGGGTTATGGGGCCGCCTCTCCTTGCGGACTTTGACAAACTTCAGCGGGCAGCGGGCGGGAACATCCGCCTGATCACCCTTGCTCCCGAGTGGCCGGGAAGCTCGGAGTTCATCCGCGAAGTGACCGGACGAGGAGTGGAAGTTTCCATCGGCCACAGCAACGCGTCGGATGCCGATCTGGATCTCGCGTGCCAAGCCGGGGCCCGGTTTTGCACGCACCTCGGCAACGGCGTGCCTGCGCAGATGCCCCGCCATGACAACGTGTTGCAGCGACTGCTTGCACGCGATGAGTTGACCGCTTTCTTTATTCCCGATGGGATTCATATTCCCCCGGGTGTTCTGAGAAATTTCTACCGGGCAAAACCTCCGGGCAAAGCCCTGTTTACCACCGACTGCATGGCGGCGGCTGATGCGCCCCCCGGATGTTACCGCCTCGCGGATCTTGCACTTGAAGTCGGGAAAGATCGCATTGTCCACATGCCTGGCAGCTCGCAGTTTGCGGGTTCCGCACTCACTCCGCCGGAGGGTGTCAGCAACATCTGCGCATGGCTCGGCATCCCCATAGACCAAGCCCGCAAACTCTTCTCGACCACCATCGCGGAGGCGTTCGGAATTGAGCTTCCCCAACTCGACCACCATGAAACAACTGAGCATTGACCATTTGAAGATCGAAATCCACCCCGACCGTTTGGAGATGGGAATCGCCGCAGCGAAACGCGCCGCCCAAGTATTGCGCGCAGCCATCAAAAAAAATGGATTAGCCCGCATTATTGTCGCCAGTGCCCCATCGCAGGATGAGTGTCTTTCCGGGTTGGCCTCGATGGAGGGAATTGATTGGAACCGGGTGACTATTTTTCACATGGACGAATATGTCGGACTACCCGCCGATCATCCTGCCACTTTTCGCATGTATCAACAAAACCACTTGCTGGCCAAGGTTCATCCGGCGGCGTTCCATGGGATCCGGGGCGAATCAGATGACACACAGGCCGAGTGCACGAGTTACGCGGCACTGCTTGCGGAGGCACCAATTGACCTCGTCTGCATGGGCATCGGGGAAAACGGTCACATTGCCTTCAATGATCCCCCGGTCGCCAACTTTCAAGATCCGCTTGCGGTAAAAATCGTCGATCTGGATGCGGCCTGCCGCCAGCAACAGGTCAACGATGGGTGTTTTCCGGATCTCGATTCCGTGCCGAAACAGGCCATCACTCTGACCTGCCCGACCCTCATGTCCGCACGCGTGGCTGTCTGCGTCGTGCCTGGCTCGCGCAAGGCCACGGCGGTGCGCGCTGCGCTGCAAGAGCAGGTTTCCACTGGGTGTCCCGCCACGATCCTGCGAACTCACCCCGATGTCACGCTTTACCTCGACGCCGCCGCCGCATCGCTTTTATGATCCCTCCCCTCCGCATTGCAGTCGCCGGATTCCGTCACAGCCACATTTTCGATCTTCTCGACCGGATCCAAAGCGATCCGACCCTCGAACTGGCTGCGACATGCGAAGAGCATTGGGAGGACTCGTTGATGCCGGCGAAGGTGATGGAGCCGGGCTGGCGGGATTTCGACGCAATGCTGGAGGGGGTGGCCTGCGATGTGATCGCTTTGGGCGATTGCTATGGTCGGCGCGGATCTCAGGCGATCCGCGCGCTTCAGGCGGGTTGTCATGTTCTCGCCGACAAGCCGCTGTGCACATCGCTCGACGAGTTGGACATGATCAGCGCATTGGCTCGGGAGAAACGCCTCCGCGTTGGCATCATGTTCGATCTTCGGGATCATGGAAATCTGATCGCGCTCCGCGAAGTGATTCGCTCGGGCCGCATCGGGGATGTGCAAACTGTTTCGTTTTCCGCACAACATCCCCTACTGCAGGGAAAACGACCGGACTGGTACTTTCACCCCGGATTGCACGGAGGGACGATCAACGACATTGCCGTCCATGCGATGGACTTCCTTCCCTGGCTCACCGGGCTCGGGATCGAGAGAGTGGATTTTGCGAGGTCATGGAATGCAAAGGCCTCCGACATGCCGCACTTCCGGGATTGCGGGCAGTTCATACTGCGCCTTTCCAACGGCGGCGGCGTGATGGGCGATGTATCTTACCTTGCCCCTGACCGCTGCGGATATGTGGGCGACAATTATTGGAGAATCACCGTCCATGGCACTGACGGGTTCGCGGAAACCTCGTATAATCGGAAGAACATCATCGTGGCCGACGATGCGTTGGAGATCCCGGAAATCCGTCCCCCATCGTCGCCCCGCCCCGGCGGCTATCTTGCCGATTTTCTGGCAGATGTCCGGGGCACTCCGCGCCAAGACGGTCTCTGCACGACATCCTGCCTGTGCGCGACTCGACTTGCGATCGAGTGCGAAGACCTCGCAGTCTCCGCCTGAGCGAGGCGGCAATATTTCGGAGATCAGGAGCCGAAAGCCTGAATGAGGTTTGTCACCCGCACAACCTCGGCGGCGCTTTCCGGCGTCACTCCCGGCGCGGCTCCGTGTGCGAGCACCTCATAAACATTTTCATGAAAACACCTCACCGGAGCAGGTTCAACCGGGAGTTCCTTTTCCTGCCAAGGCAGAGATTCCGAGCAGTATTCGCGTCCCGGCGCACCACCGTCCACGACTTCGCGGGCGGGTAGCTCCTTCGCATCAAGGAAGCGGAGTTTGGTCGTGGTCTCGTCGGAAACCATGCTTCCGAGACTTCCGCAAAGCGTCCAGCGCGGGCCGGAAAGCGGGACAGCGGTAGAAATCAGCAGATCGGCAACGACTCCGGATTCCGTTCTCAGCAGCGCTTGGATATGATCCTCGGAATCTCCGGCATCCTTGATGTTTCGTAAATCCGCAAAAACATCTCTGACCCGGGAGCCCATCAAAGGGAGGATAATCGAGAGGACATGCGAGCCGATGTTGTTCATGAGCCCGCCACCATTTTTTTTGAGGGTCTGCCAATCCCACCGCCTCTTGTATTCGGCCCAGCAGACACGCACGGAATGCAGTTCCCCCAGCGCCCCACTCGCGAGGATTTTGCGCATGTGGTGGAACATGGGGAGATGCAAGTAGGTGTGGTGCACAAAGAGACCAAGGTTACGGTCGTGCGCTGCCCGCACCAGTCGGGCGGCCTCCTCGGTCGTGAGCGTCATCGGCTTTTCCGCGATGCAGTGCCGTCCCGCCTCAAGCACCTTCATCGCATCCTCAAAATGGCTCAAAGATGGTGTGGCTACGACGACGAGGTTGGCATCGGAGTTGGCAAGCAACTCGTCCATGGAAGAATGTGGTGAGCAACCCGTGCGAGCGGCAGCTTCCTTCACACGATCCGGAATGGGGTCGGCCACGGCGACGACCTGGAAGCCGGGAATCTTGAGAATCGGATCGAGGTGAAGGGTCCATCCGGCACGGCCAAGACCGACGATGCCGACTTTGATGGGTGTGATGTTCAACAGGGATGTTGTCATGGATTTCTGGTTGGTCAGGGTAGAGGGGATACCGGCATCCAATTTCCGGTCGTGACGCTGGCGTTCGCAGCCTCAAGGAAGGCAATGACCTCTGTCATTTCCGCGATCGAAACCGGGGAGTCCTCTCCATGGAAAAAGGGGATGATGCGCTCGAGCAGGGTTGCATAGAGTGGTTTCTTCCCTGTCGAGATATCAAAGGCCGTGTTGTGGGACTTGCCAAAAATCACCCCGCCGAAACTATTGTTGCCCTCGCGATTTCCACGAACCGTGCCCAGTCGGCCATCCTCCCATCGACCCACAACCACATCGTGCGGCCCCTCCCGAACAGCCAGAACCTCGCGACATCCGGTTCCCATCGTCGCGTAGAGCATTTCCACCGAGTGGATTCCATACCAAAAATACCCCGGACATTTGTCCTGAAGCGCCATGGGGCCGTGAAAATCGGCTCCGATGCACGGTTCCGCGCTCATTGCATTGAGAGCATCCTGGAAGGATTCCGCAAACCGCAGGGCCGAAGCACTCATTACCCGAACCTTCTTTTCACGGGCGATGCTTGCGATCTCGCTCGCCTGGACCATGGAAATCGTCAGTGGTTTGTCGATGAAGACCGGCACCCCCCAGTCGGCAACCTCGCGGAACTGCCCGAGGTGGATGCGTCCGTCAATGCTCGTCAGCATGACCGCATCGCACATGTCCTTCAGATCCGAAAGCGGGTTGACAATCTCGATTCCGTGCTTGTCGCGGAGCTCGGCAGTGAACGCACCGACACGGTTGATGCTCATCTCAAAATCCGGAGATCCGCCGGGAAACGCGGCGACGATCCGTCCGCCTGGAACGTGATGCTCATGACTTTTATTATGCAGAAGGTTTGTAAATTCCGGCACATGGGATGTATCCAGTCCGGCCATTGCAATTCGATAGGTGTTCATATGATGCATTTGATACCTACATCCTATTGTGCCAATGCGAACATGGAGAAAATCGACAATGATTTATATTATTAGGCCATATATGATTGCATCGCGCTCCTGATGAGCGGAGAATGGACCCGCCATGAGTCGAGAGAAAAAGCTGATCCATTGGTCGGAGACGACTCCTCTTGTCCGGCAGGTTGCCCTGAGTAAGGCTCCAGCGGGATATGTGCTCCCCAAAACTTGGTTCGCCCAGCGGGTTCTCGACTTCGACCTTTGGCTCGTGTGCGATGGACGCGCTGAGCTTGTGGAGAGCAATGGGCGAATCTGCCCTTTGAGCCGTGGCTCAGTGATCTGCCTGGCTCCCGGCTTGGACTATGAGTTGCGAGTCAGTGACTCCGCTCCCTACACAAATCTTTATGTGCATTTCGACCTGCTCAACTCCTCTGGTCGCGTCATCCCCCACCGGAATGTCATCATGCCCCCACCTGTGGGCTTTGTCACAGATATGCCGTATTTTGAATCCACTCTTCGCCGAATGATGTTCCTGAAGTATCGGGGTGAACTCGGAGAGATCGGACGGGAACGGCAGATCTCTCACCTCATGAAAGGACTCCTTTTTGACTGCGAAACCGCATGCGATGAGACTTCCTGCGAAGTCGGAATCGACAGGCACCATTCCGCAATGGTTTCCTCCGCTCTCTCCTGGCTCTACCAGCACCCCGAGACGGTGGATGGCGCGGCGGAAGTGGCGCGACGGTTTGGCTTCAGCCCACGTCACTTTTGCAGAATCTTCCGCCGCATCACCGGAAAATCGCCCAACAAAGTGCTCATCGAAGCCCGGATCGACCACGCAAAAAAGCTTCTCGCCACCTCGGCTCTGAATGTTTCCGAAATCGCCGGGAGCTTGAACTACGACAATGTCTTCTACTTCTCGAAGCAGTTCAAAGCAGTGACCGGAATGACCCCGACCGGCTTCCGGGAAAAGCGGCTCGCATGAGTCTCCCTCTTTTATTTGAAGCAACCTTCGGAATGTGATTTGCTAGCAACCATCTATTCGCCAGAATTGTTGATTCATCAGCATCGGCATCCATGACCTCAGGATGCGATTGAAGGTGGGTGGAGCAGCGCAGGATTGATCGGTTGATAATGTGTTCCATGCAAGAGCGAGGATACGGCCGCTTTGCCGATTCGCCGAAAATCGAACCGCAGGCGGCTAACGGGTGCTTGAAGGGTGCCGGTTCCTTGGGTTGCGAACAGCATCGCATGCCTCTTGCGGCCGTCAGCAGGTGAAAACTGTTCGGCCTGTGCGTGCGCGATGTTGTCTTCCGGGCAGATGAATATCTGATTGGAGTCTTTCGCCCCACGAACCCCCAAATCCTCCATCTCGCCTGGAGCGAAGACTATCTCGCGGATAGTCATATCCATGAACTTGTGACGCAGGAGCTTCACCGCGTGATCAATGGCCGGATCGCCTTTGAAGGGAATGATGAGATGGATGCTTGCCGGAGATTGGTCTTGGACAAAGTGAGCTGCGGCGTTGGTGGCGGCTTCATAATCAGGTCCGACAACTGGCATCAATTTCCCGGAGCCGTGAACGAACTGGACGGTGGGTGTTGTGCCAAAATCGAGTTCGCCCAGCGCACTGTCCTGCCACAGGTGATCAAACAGAATGCCTCCACAGGAACGCGGAATCGCCGGGAGCAACTGCCGAAGCTCGGATTTCTGTTTTGCTGACCCGGCAAATCGTGGCGGTGCGAGCGGATCCGGTTGACGGACAAGCGATGGGGCTGAGAGGAGGACGAGTGGGCTGGCATTGGCCGAACAAACCTCCGACACACCTTCGAGAAGTTCCTGATAAAGGCGGCTCCACTGCCACATCTCGCGGCCTATGAAACAGATTGGCAGCCCGCGCACCCGCTCCGCCCGTGCAGCGGCCGGGTAGAACTTGCCGGAAGCACTCTGCCAGACGGCCCCCTCTGTCACGAGATCGCGCAGGATGCGAAAGACCGTGGAGGGATGGACGTCAAATTTCTCCCCAAGTTTCGCAAGGATCGGCAAAGCCTCACCGTCCGGGAGCAATACTACCATTTCTTGCAATCGGTCCTTGGCAGCGCGGGCAAGTAGCGTCGGTTTTCTTGGCATTGCGAAAGGATTGAGATGCGCTCGTCTATTTGCAATAGCATTCTTCTTTGCAGTTATGGAGGTGCTTTGTAAAGTTGCAATCATGAGTATGACATTGGTGGTTCTCGCAGCGGGCATGGGCAGTCGATATGGGGGCCTCAAACAACTTGATCCAGTGGGGCCTTCGGGCGAGGTGGTTCTTGATTACTCGGTACATGACGCGCTTGGGGCTGGATTTAAGAAGGTGGTTTTTGTCATTCGCAGGGACTTCGAAGAGGAATTCCGGCGAGCGGTGGTTTCCCGCTACGAGAAGACGACGGACGTCGGCATTGTTTATCAGGATCTCAAGGATTTGCCGAAACCTCACGTTTGCCCGACAGACCGCGAAAAACCTTGGGGAACCGGACATGCCATCTGGTGTGCCAGGCATGCGGTTCATGAACCTTTTTTAGCCGTCAATGCCGACGATTTCTACGGCATGGAGGCATTCTCAAAAATGGCCGTGTTTCTCAAGGGAACTGAGGACGGTCGGCGTCTCGGGATTGGGATGGTGGCGTATCCACTGCGGAACACGCTTTCCGAGCATGGGGCTGTGTCGCGGGGAATTTGCGAACTGACGCCGGACAACCTTCTCGAAAGTGTCGAGGAATATACGGGAATCGTTCGTTCAGACGGACGCATTCAAGGAAGCGACACAGGCGGTGCGGTCCGGGATCTGACAGGCAGCGAATCGGTTTCCATGAATTTCTGGGGGTTCACACCGGAGGTATTTCCTCTGTTGGAGAAACTCCTCGGCGCATTTCTCGACTCGGGGGGGAAAGAGAACCCGAAGTCGGAGTTCTATATCCCGAGCGCGGTGAGTGAAATCATCGCCTCGGGTGCGGCTCCGGCTTCGGTGATTCCCTCGACGGGAAGTTGGTTCGGGGTGACCTACCGCGAGGACCGGGAGGCGGTCGCTAACAATCTATCGGAACTCATTAAGCAAGGCCTCTATAAAACCCCTCTATGGAACGAAACCAAATGAACTCGGAAGAGCCAATCTCCGCCATTGCTCACAATTTCAGAATCCAGGGATCTTTTCTGGAAAGCCGCCCATACGGTAACGGCCACATCAACGATACTTTGGTTGCGGCATTCAGTCAGTCGGGCACACGGGTGCGTTACATATTTCAGCGCATTAACCACAGGATTTTCAAAGATCCAGAGGCGTTGATGGACAATATTCTCCGCGTAACCAGCGAGGCCCAAAGGCAGTTGATCAAAGCCGGGGTGCCGGATACCTCGCGACGAGCGCTGAGCGTCATTCCGACAACTGATGGAAAGCCGTTCTTTAAAGATGAGGAGAACCGTTATTGGCGGTGCTATCCGTTCATCGAGGGAGCTAGGACATACGATATCATCCAGAATACCCGACAAGCCTATGAGGCGGCTCGGGCTTTCGGTGAATTTCAAAAGCTTGTCGCTGGGCTGGAAGGCCCGCGCCTCCACGAAACGATCCCAAACTTTCATAATACGCGCTCCCGGCTTGAGCGGCTGAAGGAAGTGGCCGCTGCCGACCCGCAGGGATGGCTGGCTTCCGCAACGTCGGAGTGGGGGTTCATTCTTGAGCGGGAGCGGATGAGTGATGTCCTGCTCAACTTACAGGCGGAGGGACGAATCCCCGAGCGGGTGACGCACAACGACACGAAGCTCAATAACGTGATGATTGACGACGCCACCGAGACAGGCATTTGCGTGATTGATCTCGATACCGTCATGCCCGGACTGGCCCTTTACGATTTCGGGGACATGGTGCGCACGGCCACCAGCCCGGCTACGGAAGATGAAAAGGATCTCTCAAAAGTGAGGATGCAGATGCCGATGTTTCAAGCCTTGGTTCGCGGCTACCTCTCGACCGCAGGGAGATTTCTCAACGATGAGGAAAAATCCCATCTTGCATTTTCCGGCAAGCTGATCGCGCTGGAAACCGGGGTTCGCTTTCTCACCGACCACCTAGAAGGAGACGTCTATTTCAAGACCAAGCACCCCGGCCACAACCTCGACCGGTGCCGGACCCAACTGGCTCTTGTGAAGAGCATCGAGGAGCAGGAGGAGGCGATGAACGCGTTTGTCCGGGAGGTCGCACAATGAAAGTTCTTGTGACAGGCGGCAGCGGATTCATCGGAAGCCACGTCGTCGAGTATTACCAGGATCAGGCGGAAGTCATCGTCCTAGACGACCTGCGCACGGGGCACCGGAAAAATCTTGATGGCCTGAAGTGCCTGTTTGTAGGGGGATCGATTCTGGACCGGCCACTTGTGGACGAGGTCATGGATGGGGTGGATTACGTGATTCACCTGGCCGCACTCGTGAGCGTGCCCGAATCCATGTCTCTGCCTGAGGATACCGTGAGCATCAATGTCCATGGTCTCCTGAATGTTCTCGAATCCGCACGGAGACATGGGGTGAAGAAGCTCTGTTTTGCCAGTTCCGCCGCCGTTTACGGCGAAAATCCGATCCAGCCAAAAGTGGAAACGATGGCCCCCGATCCCAGGAGCCCATATGCGATCACCAAACTCGACGGCGAGTATTACTGCGGGCTCTATGCACGGGAAGGATGGCTCTCCACCGCGTGCCTCCGGTTCTTCAACGTCTTCGGTCCCCGGCAGGATCCGAACAGCGCCTATGCGGCGGCAGTTCCGATCTTCCTTCATCGCTCCAAGAACAACGCGCCGATCACGATCTATGGCGACGGAGGCCAGACGCGCGATTTTATTTTCGTCAAGGATATCGTCGGGGCACTCGCCTTCGCGGCCGAAGCACCGGAAGTGCAAGGGGTCTTCAACGCCGGATATGGATCGGCATTGACGATTGGCGAGCTGGTGCACGAAATTCTCGGACTTACCGGATCCCATTCCGAAATCCGCCATGAACCGGTCCGCGCCGGTGACATCCGCCACTCCACGTCGGATGCTAAGAAGCTGCGGGCGGCGGGGTGGAAACCGCTTTTCGACGTCAGGGGCGGACTCAAGGAACTCGTCGGGCAATCCAATTCTTCGATTACACCATGAAACACCTCCCTCCCCTTGATCCCGATTTTGTCCCCGCCGTCCTCTGGAACAGGAACTACGCCGCGAAAGTGGCACAAACCCCCGGCTCCAAGCCGCTGGCCATCAGCTTGGAGCGTGGGGATGCCACGGTGTCGGTTTACCGGACGACCGTGCTTCCCCAGAGCGCAGAAAATAATCTGCTCAACATCCGGTATGTCGAGCGCCTGCTGAAATTTCTTCTCTGGCAGCGAGGCGGATACAAAGTACTGATCGCCGGAGAGCCAGAGATCGCGGCCAAGGTCAGGGCGATCTACTCCCCCAGTGGCGAGCGGGTGTTCGATCACGATTTCATGGGCCGCAAGGTCTATGGCCGCCCGATGGAGGTGGAAGCCTGCGAATGGGAGAATCTTCCGGAATCCCGCGAGCTCTCGATCCCGCTCGGACGCAATCTCGATGGCTGCCGGATCGGATTTGACCTCGGGGGCAGCGACCGAAAATGCGCGGCCCTGGTGGATGGCAAAGTGGTCTTCTCCGAGGAGATCCGGTGGGACCCCTATTTTCAAAGTGATCCTCGATACCATTACGACGGGATTCAGGAAACCCTGCGCCGCGCGGCAGAACATCTGCCGAAGGTGGATGCCATCGGCGGCAGCTCGGCCGGGGTTTACGTGAACAACGAGGTGCGCATCGCTTCGCTTTTCCGCGGGGTTTCGGAGGAGGACTTCGAGAAGCATGTGCGCCGGATTTTCTTCGACATGCAGAAGGAGTGGGGAGGAATCCCCTTCGAGGTGGTAAACGACGGCGAGGTGACCGCCCTCGCCGGGTCGATGTCGATGAACGCCAATGCCGTCCTGGGGATCTCGCTCGGCACGAGTCTGGCGGCCGGCTATGTCGATCCCGCAGGCCACATCCGCCCCTGGCTCAACGAGCTGGCGTTCGCTCCTGTCGACTACCGTGAGACCGCCCCGGCCGACGAATGGTCCGGGGACGCGGGCTGCGGCGTGCAATACTTCTCCCAGCAAGGAATCGCGCGCCTGGCACCGCTCGCGGGCATCGCGCTGCCCGCAGAAATGCCGTTTGCTGAAAAGCTCTTGGAAGTCCAGAGGCTCATGGCCGAAGGCGATCCTCGCGCTGATCGTATTTTTCAATCCGTCGGGGTCAGTCTGGGCTACACGATTGCCCACTACGCAGATTTCTACGACTTCGAGCATATCCTACTGTTGGGCCGGGTCACCTCGGGAAAGGGAGGCAATGTGGTAGTCAGTTGCGCTCGAGACGTGCTCCTGGCTCAGTTCCCGGAACTTGCCGACCGGATCTCCATCAATGTTCCCGATGAAAAGTGTCGTCGCGTTGGCCAGGCAGTGGCGGCCGCGAGCCTTCCAAAACTCAAATAGACCCATGAAATTCCATAACGCCAACGCCCGCCTTTTTGTTCCAGACAAGGAACCCGAGCCTCTGACCCGGATCACCCATCTGGGCATCGGAGCCCACCAGGATGATCTCGAGTTCATGGCCTTTCACGGCATCCTCGTCTGCTTCCGCAGCCGGGAGAAATGGTTTGGTGGAGTCACCTGCACGGATGGGGCCGGAAGCTCCCGCACCGGGGACTATGCGGGATTCACCGACGAGGAAATGCAGCGGGTACGGATCCAGGAGCAGGAGGCGGCTGCGGTCGTCGGCAACTATGGGGCCATGCTCCAACTCGGCTATCCGAGCAGCGCGGTGAAAAGTTCGGCGGATCCCTCGTTGAAGGATGACCTCCTGCAAATCCTTTGCGCAAGCCGTCCGGAGGTTGTCTATACCCACAACCCGGCGGACAAGCACGATACCCATATCGGAGTTTTTTCCGCCACGATCCAGGCCTTGCGAGAAATGCCGGAAGCAGACCGGCCGAAAGCTGTTTATGGCTGCGAGGTCTGGCGCGGGTTGGACTGGATGATGGACCATGAAAAGGTCGTCCACCATGTCGCCGCGCACGAGAACCTGGCAGCCGCGCTGAACGGGGTCTTTGATTCCCAGATCGCGGGAGGCAAGCGCTACGATCTCGCCACCCTCGGCAGAAGGCGGGCGAACGCGACATTCTTCGAGTCCCACGCCGTGGACGCCTGCGAGAGCGTCTCCTTTGCCATGGATCTCACCCCGCTCGTCGCCGATCCTTCGCTGGACATCGTGGAATACGTGCTCGGGTTCATCCGCCGCTTCGAGGCCGACGTCCGCAACAAGCTCACCAACCGCCTCGGCTAAACCACCATGGAAATCATCATTACCCCTGACTCTGCCTCCGCCTCACGCGAAGCCGCGCGGTTCCTCGCGGCAGTCATCCGAAAAAAGCCGGATGCCGTTCTTGGCCTCGCCACCGGCAGCACCCCGGTCCCGCTCTACCGCGAACTGATCCGCATGCACCTCGAAGACGGGCTCGATTTCTCGGAGTGCACGAGCTTCAACCTCGACGAATACGTGGGCCTTGGCGCGGATCACCCCGCGTCCTACCGGCGGTTCATGCAGGAGAACCTGTTTTCTTCCATCAACCTGCCTGTCGGCCGGATCCACATCCCGGACGGCCTCACTTCGGATATTCCGGCCCATTGCGCCGATTATGAAAAAAGCATCGCGGCATCGGGCGGCATCGATGTTCAGGTTCTCGGCATCGGCAGCGACGGGCATGTCGGGTTCAACGAGCCGACCTCCTCGCTCGCCTCGCGGACCCGCATCAAGACGCTCACCCGGCGCACCCGGTCCGACAACGCCCACTTCTTCGCATCCGAGGCTGACGTCCCCCATCATGTGATCACGATGGGCATCGGGACGATCATGGAGGCAAGAGCGGTGCTTCTTCTGGCCTTCGGGGAAAACAAAGCCGTTACCGTGGCCGGTGCCGTGGAAGGGCCGATCACCGCCAACAATCCGGCCTCGATCCTCCAGATGCATCCGACCGCGAAAATCTACCTGGACGAAAAATCCGCCTCCAAGCTCGCAAGGAGCGATTACTACCGCTGGGTGTTTAACAACAAGCCGGCATGGCAAAGGTATTGATGCGGTCTCTCGCTTCATGAGGTGAGGTTTCTACTGGGACCGCACCATTTTACGACGGATCATCATGGTTCATTACCAAAGCCCGCGCACCGCATTCCGGTTGCGGAAAATTGCCGGTGACGTGCACATAGGGCTCGATGGCTTGCGTGTGGACTTCTCGGCAGGGATGAAGATTGATCGGTGGGGATTTTACCATTCTACCGTCGCATCAGTTGGCTGGAGAGGCAACACGGTGCAATCAACGCCCGCGCACTTCTATTTGGTGCATATAGAGATTAAGCGTGAGCGTTTTTCAGGAGAATGGTCAGGGTGTCATTGCTCGGGGAAATCTCGATCATTCCAGTTGGTTCCACCGAAGATTTGATCGACTGCCGGATGGCATCGCCGAGGAATTTCTGCACTGTCTTTTTCATGGGGCGGGCGCCGAGAGTTTTATGGATACCACGCCGGAGGAGAAACTCGAAGGCTTCTTCGGAAACGATCAGATCGAATCCCTTCTGGCGCAGTCGGGCGAGTTCCTCGTCAATGGCCAGTCGCCCAATCTGTCGCTGGGTTTCAGGGCATAGCGGTTTGAAGACAATCTTTTCGTCGAAGCGTCCGACCAACTCGGGTCGGAAAAATCGGTGGAGTTCGGAGAGAACGGCTCGTTCCAATGTGGCGAATGGGAGTCGGGTTGGACGTAGGAGTTGCTGCGATCCGATGTTGCTGGTGCAGACGATGTAAAAGCCGGACAGGTCGTAGGCGCGGTGGTCGGCCAAAGTGATCCGGGCGGCGTCAAGCATTTGCAGGTATAAATCCCAGATGAGGTGGTGGGCCTTTTCGATTTCGTCAAACAGAAGAACGCCTTGCCGATGCTTAGAAAGAATGTTGCCCAGGCGACCGGGGCTGCCAGTCTCGTCGCCCATGAACAACTTGACGTTGTCGAGGTGGAGGAATTCGGACATGTCGAATCGGAACACAGAAGCTTCCCCGAAAAGGTAGCGGGAGAATTCCAGTGTCAATTCCGTCTTCCCCACCCCGGTCGGCCCGAGAAAAAGGAACGAACCGAGCGGCTTGCCCGCTGGCTGCAACCCGAGTTGGCCGCGTTCCAGCACCGAACACACACGGGAAATAGCATGGTCTTGGCCTTTGATTTTGGAAATCAGATGGGGTTCAAGGCCGGTAAGTTTTTCAATTTGGGGATTCATGGATTTGTGACGGGGTTTGTTTTCTTGCCTTGGAGCCATTGGCGCACGGCGTAGTCGGGTCGGAAATTCGTGAACCACTTCGGATGGGTGCCATCCGGGTTGATTGGCGGCACCAGCCGTTTGCGGAATGGTTTCTCACAGTGGCGGATGACGGCGGTGAACTTCGGGAGCTTCCGCAGTTGGTAAGCCTCCAGAAATGGCTTAATCTTCCTTTGGTAGTTGTAGGACTTCCGGCCGGCCGAGAATCCCCAGGATTTCTCGGTCACCTCCCGTTCGCCAATGTTTTTCGAGGCGAGCATCGCCGAATCGTGATTCGCTACGGTAAAAATCAACTCATTGCTCAAATTGAGCATGAGAACGTCGGCGTAGCGTTTGTCGAGAGCACCGTGAAGGGACGTGTAGGCTTGGGTGGCGAGAACGATGGTTGCCCTCGCCTCCCGGATCACTCCAACGGCCCGGTGGTCGGCAAAAGCGGATTCCGCACCGGTGATGATCTCCTGACCCTCGTCCGCAAAGAGGATGATGAGATTGTCCTTCCCACGTTCCTCGGCAGATTTGTCGAACCGGCTCAACGCATGGAAATAATACGAGAGCTTCAGGATCGTGTTGATATACAGCCGCTCGCTCTGGAATTTCTGCGGCATGGCGAGGCACACGATTTTCCCGGCGTCGATCTCCGAAATCGAAAATGTCGGTTCATTCGCGCAAAAGACCTCGGAGATTTCTGGATTCAGGAAGAATTCCAGATACGTGCTGAGCGTGCCTTGAACTCCGCCCAGTTGTTCCACCGGCTGGTCGAGGTAGCTGCGGAATGCGCCGACAAGTTCGTGGGATCGCTGGTCGCCCTTGTTCATCAGGAGTTCAATCGTTGCATTTGCGTCCTCCGCGTTCAGCAACAGCCGGTGAATATTCGGAATGGTGACGAATGCCTCGATATGCCGGAGAATTTCAAATCCCGTCTGAATGGCGAGCTGCGCTTTCGTCGGGAAAAATGGATTCCCTCCGCGTCCGCCCGTCAACGATACCGCCGTATCTACGATGACCTTCGCATACGTCGAGGCCGGGACATTCGGGTTGCCAGTGATATTGATCGTGTGAAGCGGACGCCAAAGAGCATCTTCTCCTGGGGGCCGGGTTTGAAGCAAAACGAGATCGTGGCCGCGTCCGAAATGAGCAGCCATTTTGGTGAGGATCTCCCAATAGAGGCCTTTTTGATCCAGACAAATTCCGCCCCAGTTTTTGACGTTCTGGAAAATCTGAAACGTAATCGCATTGATCGCGCACTGGGTTTTACCCGATCCCGTGCGTCCTGTGATGAGCCATCCGCGAACGAAATCCTCCATCGTCCAAGAGAGCCCGCCGATTCGGAGAACGATTTGCCCGGAATTGTCCGGGGCCATCAAACTCCAGGCGGCGAACACCGCGCAAAGTCCAATGACCGCGAACGAGAGCGGAGGGGCGAGTAGTAAATATCCTGCCAACGCGCCAGCGATACAGGCCATGCAAATGAGGCCATCAATGATTTTCATCGGTCGGCTTCGGGTTGAGCTTTGAAGTCAAGAAATCGAACAGCTTCCGATCTGCGTCAGTAATGCTCTGGGTGTAGGATTTGAAGTTGACCGTCGTGATGGCGGAACCGTCCTCGTATTTCTGATGCGAGAACGCGTCCACGTTGGCGGGCCGAAAAACAAAATTCTGACAGACGACAAAGTCAGAGTTTGTGGCCTTGATCCCGATGGGCGTGCGACTGGGTGCTTCGATTGGCATAAGAGGTAAATCCGTGGGTTTGCGAATAGCGTTTGTGGGCAGCGCGGTAGTCGCGCTTGATCCTGAAAAGAAGGTCCTGCATTTCCCTGAGCGAACGGCGGTCAACTGCGGTCGCGAGTTTTTCCACCGTGCGTGTGAGTTTCGGTTTCCGCGGACCCAGCAACCGCGAAACAAAGCTCGCGTTCCGTTCGGCATTGAGAAACTGCCGCTTCGCAACGATGGCCGCTTCAAGATTGCGGATGCTTTGATACGACTGTTGCAACCGGATCGCCTCGGCGGTCTGTGCATTCCGCAAGGCCTCCATGTGAGCGACGGTAAGTCTCGGGGCGAATAAGATTTTATCGGAGTCGAAGCGCTTGGATAGATGCTCCTGCAATTTCTCCGGCGACACAAGAATCTGACTCCATCGTTCGTTTTCCTGCTCGAAACACTTTTTTAAGTAGATCATCTGGTTTTTGTTCCCGGAAGTATCTGAACGGGACATGCTACACCCCACGTATGCGCCATTGGCGGAGCGGGGACAAAGTGCGACATGGACATGCAAATGCTCGGTGTCGTGATGAATCCCGTAGGCGTAACCAATGGCGTCGTGCGGATGAAACCGCTCCGCGAACTTCCGCATGATTTTTTTCATCGTGCTCTGCAAGACGCGGTCAGGGTTGATTCCAGCTTCCACCAATCTGTCGTGAAACGGTTTTGACATGGTGAAGACAAGCCGGTGTTGGATGACCGGATTTTCCGATGACGTGGGGAATTTGCGGATGTGATTGAACCACGCTTCGGACAACCGGCGTTTCCGTTCCTTGTTGCTGAGTTCAGATGGCGACGACTGCGTGCCGTCCGGATTGGCAAGGATCTGATGATGGAAGAATCCGCCGGCGTGAACCTGGCCGAGGGTCTCCTTTGAGGCATAATCGGCAAATTGTTTGAGCTTTTTCCCTGCACGGGAATTCTCCGAAGGGTGTCCGTAACGTTGCTGCGCGGAAATCTTCCGTTCAGATCTCTCGTCGAGATATTCCAGGTCGAGGCGGGAGCGCCACGTTTTTTTGAATGGAAAGATGATTCCGTTTTTCATGCGAAGTCCGACAAATGTTCCATGAGGTTTTGGAGCATGCGTTCGATTCGTTCGAGCGCGTGGGGATCAATCTTGTCCCGGGTGGATGCTTCATAAACGATGGCCTCAAAAGTTTCGGTTTTCGTTTTGTAACCGAGAGATTCGTGAATGGTGGCGAAGCGACGTTTGGCTTCGTGCGTGATGTCGAGCGAGAAGGCTGATGTGCCGGGTGTGGTGCGACGTGGCATATTATTTAATGGGGTTAAATATATTGAGGGTTTGTTGAGATCGGTTTGCTTCGGAGCGTGCCTGACACGCGGAGAACGGAGGTTTTTTGCGCAGCAAAAAGGCGGCTCCGTGATTTCCATGGGAAATCACTTTGCCCTATTACATTTGGAAGGGGCGAAATGCTGGATTTGTCGGAAAATGCTGGTGTTTCGTGGACTACTGAAGGCTTGAACGGGGCGCTGAAAATGGGTGTGTCAGTTGGATTTATGCCCGGTGACATTCTGGTAAAACCGCCCTTTCTTTGCGTCGGGAGCTGGGGATTGGGGGCAAGCGATGACGGAGAGAAGGGGCGAACGGAGCCCGAGCGTTCGGGGAAGCTCCGCTGGCTTGCGGCGTCTGCGATGGCGGAAGGGCCAAGGAATCGCAGCGCCCGCCGTCCTGAGCAGTGGCCGCAAATCAGCGCGACCGGGGCGATGTTTCGCACGGCTGTGTGAGGGAATGCCGCTTGCATGAAGATGAAAGCGCCGAATTGAGAAGGCACGGAAGCGGAGCGGACGGCTCTCTCAATTGGGCGGCATAAACCGGTGTATGTGGGGCAGGTGAGTTGATGAGCGGCCCCAGTGAGGAGAGGCGGGGCGAGAGGTCGCAGCCCCTGCCTCCCGGAACAGGGGATGCTCATGAGCGGGAAAAAATCAAGAAGTCGCGAGCAATCCGCCGGTCGGGAGGTCGAGGCGTTGATCTGAATGGGCAGCGAAGCGTCAGGCCCATTCAGATGAACGACCCGGAAGCCGGTCGTCATCACAGGTGCGCCGATTTGCCCGAAGCGGATGGCGGGTGCGGGGAACCCGCTGACGCCGGCCGCGAAGTGGCAAATGGGCGGGTGGATTTCGCATGTGCGTGAGTCTGCTCCTGCGTGGTCCGGGATATGAAAAACACGGCTCGGGCTTGGCATGGAACGAGCTGTTCCCGGAATGAAGCTGCCGAGTTGAGAAGTCCTGAGAGCGAAGCGGAAGGACTTCTCAACTGGGCGGCCAGGGAGTGGATCGTCGCCACCGGTGCGCTGATTGGAACCAGACGGCAGGCACAAGGGGCAAGCCTGCGCCGCCCCAGGTGCCGTCGCCGGATGGGAACAATGAGCGGAATAAAAGCGCGGGTGCGCCATATGGGAACACGGTGAACTACCAAGCCGATTCCTCTTTTGGGGGGAATGTTGGGGGGTGAAATGCCCTTGCTGGCTTTGGTGGATCTGGCCGCGCCGGATCTCGATTCCGCTGCGGATAACGGGAATCTGGTTGATGATTTCCCCAAAGTCTTCCTTTCGAATCGGTGATTCCTTGAGACTCGCATTGGTTGTGTTCATGCCCGCGACTCTGAACGAGAAATTCCACCCCCCATGCTCCCGACTCGGAGCAACTTTCAACTGAGCACAACCCCCTTACGACGGACGCGGTGGATTCCGAAAGCCGCCGGTTAATCGGCCAAGGTGCAGAAAGCGGCGAGGTTTCGCACGAGTGCCGGAGGGAATGCTGGGTGAATGAAGATGAGGAGGCCGAATTGAGAAGGCATGCAAGCGGAGCGGACGGCTCTCTCGATTGGGCGGCAGAAACCGGCATGTCCGGTAGATGTGAGCTGATGAGAGGCCCCAGTGAGGAGAAGCGGGGCGAGAGGTCGCAGCCCCTGCCTCCCGGAACAGGGGACGCTCATGAGCGGGGAAAGACCAAGAAGTCGCGGGGAATCCGCCGGTCGGAATGTCAATCGTTGATCTGAATGGGCAGCGAAGCGGTGGGCGTGTGCGGGGAACCCGCTGACGCCAGCCGCGAAGTGGCAAATGGGCGGTCCAGTTTCGCATGTGCGTCTCTCGCGTGCTGCGTGGTCCGGGATACACCAATCGCGGCTCAGGCTTGGCAGCGAACCCGCTGTTCCTGTGATGAAGCTGCCGAGTTGAGAAGTCCTGAACGCGAAGCGAAGGGCCTTCTCAACTGGGCGGCCAAGGCGTGGCTCGCCTCAACCAGTGCGCTGATTGGAACCAGACGGCAGGCACAAGGGGCAAGCCTGCGCCGCCCCAGGTGCCGTCGCCGGATGGGACCAATGAGCGAAATAAAAGCGCTGGTGCGCCATGTGGGAATGCGGTGAATTCACAAGCCCATACCTTGTTTGGGGGACTTTCGGGGGTTGCAATGCTCGTGCTGGGCCGTGGCCTTGCGGGTCAGCGGTCCTCGCGGTGTCTCGATGCCGCTGCGGATAACGGGTGCTGCGGAGACATCCGGCGGTTCCTGCGCTGGCTGAACGGTATGGCGTGGGACTCCGACCTGGCCGGGTTCAGAAGCCAAGCCGATGGGCTGGTCCCCGGCTGTCTGGGTTTCGGCCTCGGGTTGCTCGTCCACCTGAGTGCTGCCCTGATTCTTGGTGAGATCCAGCGCGGCGATGATCTCGTGCTGTCGTTTCTCCGCAGCCACCAGCTTTTCCTGATGCTCGAATGGCTGTTCGCTTTGCGCCTGCAACTCCTGAATGCGAGTTTTGAGCCGACCGAGATTCTCATTGGACTCGGAGTGCCGCGATTCAAACTCGCCGAGAGTGTGCTCCATCGAGGCGAGGGTTCCTTGCGGGCTGTCGCTGACTGTGGCCTCGTAGGTATTCCGGCCGTGGATGCGAAGTTCCACACGGGATTCGAGCCGATGGAGCGAAATGGGAAACCCGGCGATGGAACCGATCTGGCGTGTTTCTTGCATCGGTTTGAGGGAGGCCCCGATAAAAACCAACTGGCGACCGGCCTTGACGCGCTCATCGAAGTGCTGGCCGTCAATCGTCATGGTGAATTCTTCGCCGCGTGTCGGCGTGCGAGCGGCGAGATCTAGCCCGAGGTTTGCGGCAAATTTCTCCTCGTGTTTGAGCATTTCTTCGGTGTGTCTGATGCGCAAACGGATGGAATGCTGGCTGTCCTGGTGCTGGCGTCGCAGCCGGTTGAGGCGGATGACCTCGGCATCGATTTGGGCCTTCTCGATAACCATCGGATTGCCGGAAGCGATGGCCTTAACCTCGGCATAGCTGAGGGCGGTGGCGTCCACATCCTCCGCCTTGCGCATGGTGGCGTCCCCGGTCATGACTTGGGCAATGAAGCGGGCCTTGGTTTCCAAGGTCTGCCACATATAGGCATCGAAGCTGCCTTCTGTGACATAACGATAAATGCTCACAAACTCGTTGGTGTTGCCTTGACGGAGAATACGGCCCTCGCGCTGCTCAATGTCGGATGGCCGCCACGGGGCGTCCAGATGATGCAGGGCGATAAGACGGCGCTGCACGTTGGTGCCTTCACCCATCTTCAAGGTGCTGCCCAAGAGAACGCGCACGTCTCCCTCGCGCACCGCTTTGAACAGGGTGTCCTTGGCAGCGTCGGTGTCGTAATCCTGAACAAAGGCGATCTCCTTTTCAGGGATGCCACGGGCAATCAGTTTGGCCCGGATATCGTCATAGACCGAGAACTCCCGCTGCCCCTGCTTCGGGGTGGAGAGGTCGCAAAAGACGAGCTGAGCGCATTTCTGCGGCGTGGAATCCAGCCAAATGCGATGAATCTTCTCGACCGCGAGATTGACTTTCGAGTCAGGCGCGTCCGGTGCGCCGGGTGCAATCAGGCGCAAGTCCAAAGCGGCCAACCGGCCCTCGGATGTGATCTTGAGCATGTTGTCGTCCCTCGGGTCAACCTTGCCGCCTTTAATCTTCTCCGCTCTCTTGACGAGGGTTTCGACGAACTTTTTGAGACGCGGGCTGCATGGTGCGCTGACGGTGATGGCACGCCCGGATTCCAGTTTCGGAACCGGCAACTTGAGCATGTCCGCAGTCTGCACGTCGGCCGTTTGGCGGAACTGCTGCATGAGTTCGGGCACGTTGACGAAGCGAGCGAACCGGTGTTGCAGGCGATAACCGGCACCATCGGGGCTGAGTTCCATCGCGGTGACGGTCTCGCCAAACGTGCCCGCCCATGAATCGAAGTGCTGGAGGCCAAGACTCCGAAGCGAGGTCATTTGCAGATAACGCTGCATGGTGAACATCTCGGCCATCGTGTTGGAGATGGGTGTTCCCGTGGCGAAGACGACGCCCCCGCCGCCGTTGCGTTCCTGGATGTGTCCCACTTTCAGGAACAAATCGAAGGCCCGCTCCGAAGCCGTTTGCGGCAGACCCGCGACGCGGGTCATCTTGGTGACATAGTACAAGTTTTTGAACTTGTGGGCCTCGTCGATGAACACGCGATCCACGCCCAATTCCTCGAAGGTGAGGGTCTGGTCTTTCTTATCCTCGGCCGACAGTGCATCGAGTTTGAATTTTAGCCTCTTGCGGACACGCTCCAGTTCCTTGACCAGTCTGGTCCCGCGTGATTCGGATTTCTGTTCGCGGATCACTTCTTCGATTTCGTCGATCTGCGATGTGATGAAGTTCTGACGGGCAGAAGCGGAAAGTGGGATTTTCTCAAAGCTGGAATGGGTAACGATGACGGCATCCCAGTTGCCGGTGGCGATGCGGCTGAAAAGCTGGGCTCGGCGATCCTTCGCGAAGTCCTCCTTGCCCGCGGCGAGGATCGTGGCGTTGGGGTAAAGGGTCAGCAACTCGGTCGCGAACTGCGTGAGCATGTGATTGGGCACGGCAAACATCGGTTTGCGAGCCAGCCCGAGACGCTTCATCTCGATGGCGGCGGCAACCATCGTGTAGGTTTTACCTGCACCCACGGCATGGGCCAAAAGCGTGTTCTTGCTCTGAATGATGCGCCAGACGGCATCCTTTTGGTGAGGCTGCAACTCGACCTGGCGGCTGCTGGCCGGCAGCGTCAAGTGACCGCCGTTGAACACTCGCAGGCGAACAGAATTGAATTGGTCGTTATACAGTCGGCAGAGCCGTTCACGGCGTCCGTCATCCTCCCATATCCAGGTCTTGAAGCGTTCCTTGATCTTTTCCTGCCTGTCGCGCGCGCCTTCCGTTTCGGTCGCGTTGACGGTGGCCTCGCCGGTTACAGGTTTGCGGTCGTAAACGGTGGGCGTTTTGAGATTCAGCGAATCCTGAATCAAATCGAGCGCGGAATACCGCGCCGTGCCCCATTCGGTCGTATTGGCCACGGAGATCTTCGCTTGCGGGTTGCCGTGGACGAACCATGCGCCGACTTGGGGCGAATGGCTGATGGTGACGGAATTTCCGCCGAGCAGCGAGGATGCGAAGTCTTCCACGTCGGTTTCCGGGATCCATGCCGCACCCAATCGGGCCTCGATCTGCGAGGGGAGCAAGTCCTCCGGCTGCACGGTCTGCAATGCCTCCACATTCTCCTGAAATCGGGGTTCGTCCTTGGCCGCCCGGCGTGCCGCTGCGAGTTTTTTCCGCACATTTCCGAACAGGTAGCTGTCATCGGTTTCCCAGCGCTTGGTTTCCGGATCGAGATAAATCAGCCCCTTGAGTTCCGGCATGAGACCGGGAACATCCTTCCCGAGCAGGGAGGCCATGTGCTCCAAGTCAACCCCGCCTCGTTCGTTGAGGGTGATGACCAATGCATCCTTGGCCGTTTCGGCTATATAGACGGGCGCGGCGGAATGAATCGTGCGCTCATGGAAAATGGCGGTCTTGGTGGCGCGTTTGATGTCGTGGCGATAGTTTTCCAGCGAGCACAGGAGCGGGTAGTCCGGATCACTGTTGAACGCGCGGCGGTTGGCGAGCGTGTTAATGGGGCCGAAACGGGCGATAAAATGGTCGTATCGCTGATTGAGGTGCTGACGGGCCGCGAGGATGGCGGGCTCGCCACTCTCCTCCAGTTGGGTGCGGAGAACCTCGCGGGCGGCATCGCGAACATGAATCATCCCGCGAATCCGGCGCGTCGTTTCGGCGGGGAGTCCACGGGACAGAACCAGCGTCTGGCCTTCGCGCACCGCCACTTGTCCGTCATGCAGGGTAAAAGCGCCTTCTTTAATACCCTCAGGCGCAGGGATCTCTGGAATGTCGATGACAGCCTGGCTTTCGGGGGGGCGGTAGATGGCGGCGGGCAGATTGGCAATGGCCTGGGACAAGGCCGCATCGAGCGGACGCCCATCGGGAACCAAGGCCGGTTCCCCTTCGGAATACATTGTGCCTTCCTCGGCCATTTTGCCGCACATCATGGCGGGATGCCCGGCAAAGTAGCGGTTGATACGGAAAGCGACGCCATCGGCGTTGTTGTGTGGTGCCAGTTCGCGCCAATCGTGCCCGCACGGCGACTCGCCTTCGTGCAGCCGCCGCAAGAAAACCATGTCGGTCGTCACTTCCGTATTGGCATTTTGCTTGAACGCGGTGTTGGGCAAACGAATGGCTCCCAAGAATTCTGCCCGATCATAAAGGTAATCGCGAAGGTGGGCATCCTGCTTGTCCATCGTGCCCATGGATGTGATCAAGGCGACAAACCCTCCGGGCCGTGCTTTTTGCAGGGCCTTGGCAAAGAAATAGTCGTGAATTAGGAAGTTGTGCCGGTTGAACTCCGGATCGAACACCTTGTAGTTGCCAAAAGGGATGTTGGAGACAACGAGGTCAAAGCCATCGTTGGGCAGCCGCGATTGCTCGAAACCCTGCTGGCGGATATTGGCGTCCGGGTAAAGCAATCGGGCAATGCCGGCTGTGAGCGGGTCGATTTCGATGCCGGTCAAAGTGGATTGCGACCGCATCGCCTCCGGCATGAGACCGAAAAAATGACCGGTGCCGACGGATGGTTCGAGAATTCTCCCGTGGGTGAAACCGAATCGCTGCACCGCCTCATACATGGCGGAAACCACGGTGGGGGAAGTGTAGTGGGCGTTGAGAGTGGTAGCCTGGGCGGCGCGATATTCCTCCGGCGTGAGTAGTTCGCGGAGCCGCTCACGTTCCGCCTGCCAAGTGCTATCCTCGTGGGTGGCGAAAACTTGAGGCAATCCACCCCAACCGACATAGAGCACCAAGGTTTGCTGCTCCTCGGGTGTGGCCTCGCGGCGCTCGGCCTCTATGGCGCGGAGAACCTCGATGGCGAGAAAGTTGGCGTGGCATTTCTCCTTGAGCGAGCCTGCGCCCAAGTTGTCTCCGGGGCCGATGCGATAGCCACCCGAACGGGCTAATTCTCGTCCTCGGGTGGCAGGAGGATATATCTCTCCCGCACCACTTCCCAAGCCTGATCGCGGGCCTGTTGCGTGGTCAATCCCTGCGCCTCCAGCTTCGTCTCCAACTCCATCAATTCGTCCAGAGTCCTTTCCTGGGCCTCGTGAAGGGCTTCCTCCAGTTTCCCCGTTTCCTCCAACTCTCGCACCATTCGGGGGCGGAACTCTCTCCAGTGACGTTCGGCCATCAGACCGTAGGCGCTGATCGGAAATATTTTCTTTGTTGCGGTCATGGTTTTGAAAAAAATCGAAAAAGCTGAGTTGTTCTGCCGCCGGTTGGACGATGGCCTTGCCGTTGTGATTAATGATGTCCATTTTTGAGATCAGTGCAAACGGCTTCCACAAGCGTCCGCCCCGATTCCATGGTCTATGTGGCTAAAAAAATACGTCGCAAGGATGGACGTATGGGTGTCTGCGATGGGATGTGGCATGGTTTGGGTTCGACGTCACAGGCACTGGCCGTGACAGATCGTGTTGATGATTTTTCCGAGATCTTCCTTTCGGACCGGAATCGGTGAAACATTGAGACTAGGATCGATGTGCCCGTGGGGGTCGCATACCCAGCAGTCGGCAACAAATGCGTCTCGCGGAATTTCCCGCGAGGCGGGCGTGTAGCAATTGAACCGGGCGGCGGTCGCGGAGGCATCCTTCAGCCCGGACTTCGTGCGATAAATCGCTCCGAAGATGAAGTTCGGGAGTTGATCAGGCATGGGAGAGAGCCATATGGTGGTCTTGGCCGACGGACCGCATGGACATGAGATCCGCATTCCAGTCTTTAAGCCGGGGACAATCGGAGGAGATTTTGAATCCCGCCCAATCGGCGGTATCATCCCAAGCCTTGAGCCAACCCCGCTCGCCGGCGCAATCGTTGTCGAGTGCTACGACAAATGACTGGCGGCGCATGTAGGACTGGTGGAGCAGTTCGTCCGGGACATGGCAGCCGCCACAACTCACCACGGCGAGCTGATTGGATGGATTGAGCTGGTAGTAACTCAGCGCGTCAATCGGGGATTCGACCGCGACTATTTGGTCCGCGTTCCTCATATCCCCTACGGAGAACCACGCGCTCATCTTGTTGCCCAGACATGGGCGGAACGTTGATTCGTGCTTGGTGTCCCGGAGTGTCGCCCCTTCGATCTTGCCTTCAGTCGTCCGGTGGAGAAAAACCAGGCTTGGATTCGGACGGTGGCTATTGGCGTAGATCAATCCCCGGTCGTGCAAGGGATCGATCAAATCCGGATCGAGTCCTCGGGTTTTCACGAGATACTCGTGAGCAATCGGCCAGTTGGATTCGCTCGGCACGGCGTATTGCGATGCCAGTTCCTCGAATGACCGGCGTGTGGGGAACGATTCACGGACCCGACTTTCCGGGAATGCCAGGCCACCGACCGCCGGCCGGAACTGCTCGGCCAGAACCCGGCATGTCGTCCGGAAATCCCCTCCGCATAGGTGCATCTGGAGATCAATCGCCCCAGCGCCCCCAACCCCCGCCCGGTTGTCGAACCATTTGTCGCCGTGGAGGACGATGTTGTATCGATCATCCTTCGCCCGGAAGCTGACGCCTTCACGTTTCAATGAGATCCCGTGCCAGGCGAGCAAGTCGCGCAAGGGGATCGACCGAACCCGGTCGGAAACGCGATCCGTGCCACTGGCATCCGCCAGTTTGAATTCCTCCGCGTTCATCACCAGCCGATGGTGTGGCAGAAATCGGACACAAGCTCGTCAACCACAGCTTGTGGCATTCCGGCCGTTGCCCCGAGTTCCTCAAGGGTGTCCGTGCCAAGCAAGTCGGCCCGGACGCAGTAGAGAACCACGGAAGCCCGGAGTCCTTTTTGTTCAACCGTGTCCGCCGCGGCCACCCAGCCGAACGTCCGGCTCAGGACTTCGCAGATGCGGTGAAGCTGATCGTCGGGTGTCGGAAGGGGTTCAAGGAAGTCCACCGGATGGCGGCGGTCGGAGTGGCGGATGTCGTTTTCGGGATGTATGTGCGTTTTCATCCCCGCCACTCTGGCGAATAAAAACGCCCTGCCTGCTCCCAGTTGGGAGCTGATTCAACCCGAAAACGGTTTTTGAAGTAAAAGGCAGTGGTTTGTTGCGTGATTACGTCGAGCAGCCCCCCGAGGCAAAAGTCTGCCAGCTCGAATGGGGATTGGGAGATCGCGGCAAAAGCGGCGCGATTGGTTTTTGAGAGAGCAAGGCGGCAACAATGAGAGGGTTATGCTTCTGGAGACCGCCCCAGGCTTGGGAGAAGCGCAGGAGGGTTTGCCGCCCACAGCGCCCGAGGATGGCTCCGCCAACAAAGACGGCGGCCCGCAGGGTGGAAGGTTTTCGGTAACCACAGGCTTTGGTGACCTGAGCTTGGTAAAGCGCCAGCAGGTTGTAGGCAAAGAGCACGGCCAGGAAGGCGGCCTCAGTGGCGAAAAAGGCCTTGGTGCAAAAGCCGTCGGCGTTGAGGTCGTTTTTGATTTCCTCGATGCGCTGCTCCACGGTGGCTCGGGGGTTGTAATCGCGCCAGATCTCCAAAGCGTCCTGGGTCCGGTTGGTGACCCAAACACGGAACGTGTAACCGGGCACATCGATGAGTTTGCGCCCCACGGCCGCCTTTTCCTCGCGCACGCGTTCGCGCACGACCACAAAGCGGCGGTCTTGATCCCAGCCGGAGAGCCGGGCATGGAAGCAGGCCGCCGCATAGGCTCCACCATCGATTTCCTGCCAGTGGCTGATCCCGTGGAGGCGGCGTTTGACTTCCGTCGTGAGCCGGGCCACGACGATGTAGGGGAGGGCACGCTCTTCCAGGAAGCCGAGCAGCGCCTTGTCAAAGAACCCGCTGTCGGCTCTCACGCAGCGCGGCTTCCAGCCGCGTGGCAGCAGAGCCAATGCCTCGGAGAGGAACGCCACGACTCCACGCCCAGCGGAAGTGTTGCCGCTGCGCAGCCACGCGTGAAGAACGAATGGCGCTTCGGCCAGCACGGCCAAAAGCGGGTGGTGGCTTTTGCGGCCCGGCCGTCTCGGGTTGTAACCCTTGGCCGCCCCTTGCTGGCTGCCTTCCCGGTTGAAGATGGTGGAGTCCATGTCCAAGGTAAAGCCCCCTGCCGGCTCTTCCAGAAGCCCCAGAAGCCAGACCCAGAGCGGACGCCAGAACGCCTCGATCCGAGCCTGGGTGAACTGATGAAAAAATCCCCGGATCGCATCTTCTCCCGGAAAGCGATCGATCCCCAGCATCGCATGCAGAGCCTTGTCGTGGCGAAGCCAACCGGCGTGGGCAAAGCGGCTGGCTCCCACGAGCACCGAACTCAGGAACGCTGTCAGCGTATGCTGCAGAGGAATCGCGTTGGGCGATTGGTAGGAAAAGGGCATCGCTGCCGTGATCCTCGCCCCGTAGCCAATGGCTCCCAGCCAGGCGAAAAAGGACACCATGCCTCCGAAGGGCGTTACCGCCTTCGCCGTGCTCTTCATTTTGAGCTCGCCTCCGCCAAAGAGCGGGGCAAAGTTGCGTGTATCGTTTTGTGCGGTCGCGGTTGTGCTGGTTTTTTTCACACATCACTGTGCATCATCCCTTCCGCGCAAAACGACTTTTTCCTATCGCCGTTTTCGGGTTTATATGAAAGTCAGAATGCTCGCCTCCACGCATCCTTCAGCCAGACTGTGGCCCAGCAGAATTCGGCGCGACGATTCTGGCATCGAGCGTTCAAATCGAGATTCAAAGACTGTAGATTTGGGCGAGCGCCGCCAAAATGTCTTCAACCGAAATGCCCCGTATGTTCAGCGCCTGCAAGTCAGGTGGAGTCATGCGCATCGCTTCCACGAACCCCCGAAGGTCGTTTCGAATCGTGGGAGAAAGAACGATACGGGTGTCTGCTGTCAGCAAGGTGAAGAGTCGAAAAACGTCCCTCCTGTGTTTTTGGATATCTTTGGAGTCAACGATTTCGCCAGCGCTTTTCCGCCTTGATAAATCAAGCCAGGCCGCTGCCTTCAAAGGGATCAGAGCTTCTGGTTTGAGAAAACTGACGCCTTCGCGGATGGCGCGCTCCTGTCGGATCAGGCCGTAGTAATCATCACCCAGTAAAATCGCTGACAAAATCGACCCTTCCCCGCCAATCGGAATCGGCGTCAGCGGACCGTCAGCCAAAGGCGTTAACAGGTCAGGTTTTTTGGAAAAGAGTTCCAACTGAATCGGAAAGGTGGAGTTGTCGGGCTCCGAAAACCGATAGAACTGCATTTCTCCATCCTCACCGCGCCTCCGGTGTTTGTAACCGCCATCTTTGACGAATGACCAAAACGTTCTGGCAAACCTTTCGTTCATGGCTTCGATGACGAGAACAATATCAAGATCCTTTGTGACGCGGAATTCCTGGCTGGCCAAGGAAAATGCCAAGTCGCAAGCCGTTCCGCCGATCAGAACGTAATTCTCCGCGTATTCGACGAAGTAATCGCGAAAGATTTCGAGTCCCTTTACCATGTGATGTCTCCGATCATTTTTTCCAACGCCTGTTCCACCCGCTCATCATTGGATCCGCGCAGGGCGAGGTAGAGCGAAAGTCGGTCTACAATCCCACCGCGTGTGGCATACTCACCACGTATCCACGAGCTTTCGGAAGTCCCTGAAAGGCCGGGATCATAACTCCAGATTTCGAGGCTTTCGTTGCCCCAGTCCGGCCCGGGAGCCTCGGCCCCTTCAAATGCAACGGCATTTCCACGATACCATTCCGAACCGACCACCCATGTTTCAATCTTCGGATCGCTGAGCATGGAGTAGCGGGCAAGGGCACTGATTCCCCCCAATCTTGCTGGCGCGGTCAGATAGGATGGACATTCATAAAGCGGGAACGCCCGTCGCGCGGGGGAACGCAGGAGGGGTAGGGCACGTTCCCATAGTGTTCGCCATTGCACGGGCTCATTTTCGGTCCCGAAAATGAGTGCCTTGGTCTTTCCGCTGCGGGCGATCCGCGCCAGGCCGGCCACTTCCAATTCGTCCATTGCCCGGCCAATCGTCATGGCGGAGTAGTTGATCTTTTGCGCCAACGCTTGGGCATTGTCGAAACGGCCGATGCGTTGTTCAACGGCCATCAGGAAAAGGTGTTGGGCCGAGGGGCTCAATTTTTCGCCAGGGCTGGATCGCTCGCCCACAAAGTGTTCCCGCAAATCCATCAAGAGGTCGGGCAAATACAGCTGTGTCCCCGGCACTATAAATGGGAGCCGCTGCCGAATGAAGCGGTCTCTTTGATTCGACGGAATGCGGTCGTTGACAAACACAGGAGAAAGATGGGAAATCTCTTCCAGTTGCCGACGATCATTCTGGATTACCGAAGGCGTCCAATCGTCAAAATCACTGCGGGGAGAAAAAAACAGCAGCTTTTGCCCGAAAAATTCTCCCGCAGTCAGATCATATCGCCCGCGTAAAAAGAAAGGCAGCTTGGAGAGGGAACACGGAGAAAAAGTGATTTTCAATCCCGTTACCCGATCAAGGTATTCTACCAAGTGCTTTTCAAAAAGTGCTTTCAAACGGGATAAATATAACTCGAAATACGGACGATAACAACAAGAATGTTACCGTCCGAATAAGATGTTACTATATGTGGTTCTTGAATCTGGCCGAGAAGAAATTATCCCTTTGCTGAAACGATGGCGAGGATAGCGGATTTGAGAGCTGTAGGCAGATTCTCCCAAGCCCGGAGGACGGTATCCAAGTCGGGGTCAATGGCTGGAATTTTCGCTTGTGAGTCTATTTGTGAGTCTCCCTTCGCAAGTGATTGATTTTCAGCAGGGGATTTCGAGTTCGAATCCTGTCGCCCCGATTTCTTGCTGCTGGCGCTCGTTGCGCGGACTCCTATCATTTGACGGGCAGCGATTCGGCTTCTTGGCTGCCGTGCAGTCCTCATTCCCGCTTCCAGCAAACCGCGAAGTGGACAGCTGCCGCGACAGCAATCCCGAGGAGGACAGCGAGCAGGCGTTCGGTCGGTGCCGCGACCGATGCCTCCGGCCTGGGCAGAATCGTGGCAGCGACGGCGAAGAGAGCGCCGGCTTGGCGAAAAAGCACGGACAGCGCAGGGCGTTTCACTGCCCCCCACTCGAACCCACCGATCACGGCGGCCAGCCCGAGGAGAAAGACAGCGACATCGTTGCCGGCCCCGGAGACGATGATCAGGAAAACGTAGGACGCCAACGTACCGAGGAGGCCTCCGGCGAGTTTTGCTGTGATGCCGCCGGTTCCGGAAGTCAGGGTGAGGGCGGTGGCCAGGGCGGCGATGGTTGCGACAACGGCCAGATCCGGAAATATGGCACAGGCCGCGACCAGCGCCCCGACGGCCGAAGCTCCGAGCTCCCAGCCGGAGGCCGCCTCCCGGATGGCGGAGGCGGGGTCGATGGAAAAGACCTGTTGGGCCAGAAACGTCAGCGCCACAGCAAAGCCGAGGGAGATCGCGTGGGCGGTTCCGATGATGAGGCCGGCTTCCGGATAGACGATCCCGGCTGCAAACATTCCGCAGAGCCCCATGCAGAAGAGGATCGCCTCGGCCAGACCGAATCGGTTCGCGATCGCGCGGGGGAGAAATCCGCAGAGGATTCCAAAGGCCGGCAGCGAGACAAACGTCTGATCCGGCAGGGCCGTCAGCAGGCCCAGTCCAAGCAACGTCCCCGCCCAACTTGCAGCGAGACGCCTTGCAAATCCGCCGCTTCCAGAAAAGGCGATTCCGGCTGTAAGCTGGGCGGCGAGCACGGCCAGAAACGGCTGCGGAACATGACACGCGCCCACGGCAAATGCGGTTCCTGCCGTAGCCAGGGCCGACCGCAGCGCCGCGCGGGCTGGCTCGGTCATTTTGAAGCCGGCGGGGTAAATTCCTCCTGCGGCTGCCACTGGCGGAGT
>JBGTAT010000237.1:0-11148 GCA_041749755.1 Terrimicrobiaceae bacterium
AGGTGTTGAGTTTTTGTTTGGCGACAAAATTATAACCACTCGATTTCGGGCATGGCAGCGTTTTTCGCTGTTCATGCCCGGACTTTTTTACCCCCTGTCCCTTTGCCTGTCTTCGTTTCCCCCTACCGGACAGGCCCTACAGAAAAGAGGGGTCCATTTTTGAAAAGCAAACCCGTGAAAGAAACCAAGCCAACCATCGAAAGGTATCAGAAACAAATTGAGAGAAATGGACCGGGATTCGTCATTCGGGGGGACTTTGCGCTTGGGTCTCCTGATTCCGCGTTGTCTGACTTACCCACTGAAAGCCTCGCCGACAATTTACACGCTGGATTGGTTGAGTTGCTTAAAAGGGCGAGGACCGACAAAGCAGGGACAGCATTGATGGCTTATTATCGTCTCATCCACACCTTTGTTGGAGAGTTGCAGGATGCACTTTTAGTGGATGTCGAGAGAGGAAAATCAGTCGCCTCTAAATATGATGTTCTTCCCGTTTTCGCATCTGGAAGTAATTACAAGGAAATACTAACGACGCTCAGAGTCGGAGAAAACTTCCATTTCAACACTTTTGGCCTTCGGAATATCCAGTGGAACAACTTGTGGACGGTTTACGCTCATTCTGTTTTAGGAGCGATCTACAATAACGCGCGGTGGATGTTCGAAATAGGAATACTCAAAGGTTCGACTCTCAACGACACGAAAGTTGTAGATTCTTTTGATAAACAACAGCACAAGTTGTTCACTGTCCAAAATCACAATCGTTGCTTCAACTTGTTTGAGTGGCAATTGGAATGCGGGCGTGTGGCGCTCCCATTCACGGCTTGCACGGAAGAAATTGCGAAGATTAAGAATATAGCAAAGGAATGTGTTCTGCTTTACTGGAAGAATAATTCCGCGCGATACAGCGAGGCTCTTGGATTCGCAACCAAAAACCGAATGAGTCTTGGGATTGAGTCTGAGGCGAGACAACGAAATTATTGCATTCAGCAAATACGCAAAGCACTCGATACACTTCTAAGAGTAAGGAAAAACGCTATTCCACAGCAGTAAGCATTTTCGCACAAATCTGCTCTTTTGATCAAGTGCCGACAAATCGGCAATGGTTGCGTTGTGAAAACAAACCACCGCACAACGCAAAAACAAATACCAAGACAAGAGGAATTACCGAAACTGCTTTCCAGGCGCGGACTATCTCAACGATGGGAGTGCAGTTGTGAAACAATAAAGCGAAGAGAAAAAGCAGGCATACTCAAACCCCTAGTATTAGGGGCGAGAATGGTCCGGTATACAATCGAAAACGTAATTGAGGTTGAGCGCCAAGCCGAGGTCAATTTATGAACGGCTTCCCTCCACAAACGAAAAGCTGGCATCGTGCTCTGCTGCGACTTCTGATCACCCTCAGAATGTCTCGCCAGCCAGTAGTTTTCACGGCAGCAAAGAACCACTTGGCGAAAGGGGAACCATGATGAGGCTCCTGCCCCACAGCTTCAACGAGGACGGCTTTGCCGTTCGGATGATAAAACGTAGCGGGCGCGTTGCCATGCTTGCAAAATCAAAACCAGAGATGAGGGATTTTTATGAGGTTGTTCAGATCCAGCAACGACCGGAGGAGACAATTCATGGGAAATTGTATCCTGCCAGAGAGGTCATGCCCCGCCCGGAGCAGTGGGGAAATGCCGGATGGTCATGCTATGACAAGGAGCAAGCTGAATTGAAGTTCGAGGCGTTGACCCGGAAAGGGGGCTTGCAAGGTGAAGGTATCGCCTAGAAACGCGCGACACGCCGAAGTAATGGCAACACCGCACCCCGAGGTCTCTGAAGCCTCCTGCATGCCCTCCCGATGGCCAGAGAGGAATCCCGAGGCAATCCGAGCAATCTGTGACAGGGGGTCGGGGCTGGTCGATCTTTGGGAAGCTTCCCCGGTTCGGATTGAAAGCAACATTCCACTGACGGACGAAATCATTGACACACTGTTTCCCGGCAATCCTCTTCTGTGTTGCGGGTGGTCCCGGCATCGGTTTGAAACCCGCCCCCGGCGGAATTGGCATAAAATGGATCGACTTCAACTCATCGTACCCAATCCCATGACGGAACGGGACGGGATCACCCTAGAAGGAAAGTCCTCGCAGCACACGCTGTCGAACACCGGGCCGAGGAGGTTTCTCGTCATCGAACAAGACAGAGGAGACATTGACGAGCAATCGGCGATATTGATTCGCCTTGCGGAGAAAGCTCCGCTGGCATTGGTCGTTCACAGCGGAGGGAAATCCTTGCACGGGTGGTTCCATTGCGAGGGGGTATCAGAAGAAATCACAAAGCCGTTCATGGATTATGCGGTTTCCCTTGGAGCAGATCCCGCAACATGGACGCGCTTGCAGTTTATCAGAATGCCCGATGGACTCCGAAACAATGGGAAGAGGCAGGCGGTATATTTTTTCAACCCCAATGTGATCACATGAAAACGGTATTCACCGAAACTTGGCAAACTGATGATATTCCCGACTTTTCCAATGATTTCCGCAATGAAGTTAAGGATGATAAGGAAGTAAAAGAAGAGAATGAAGATAAAGATGGGTGGGTGTGGGTGTGTGGGGTAGATTTATCAGATTGCATTGTGACTTGCCCGAAAACGAGCAATCGACTTTTGCACACGTTGGCCCGGAAGGTGAGAGGCTTTGAACGCACCAGGGGACGAATGCTTTCATTACTTCAGTATTACACTATCTTCGAAAGATGGGAGTTGGCTTCAAAATCATATCTGAGGGCAACAGACTACCTTACTGAGTTTCTTGCCAAGTTGGATTCTGTAAAAGTCCCTGAGGGCGCGACATTGGCAGCAGCATTTTTAAAAACAAAATCGCATTCTGCCCCGGCAAAGCTCGAAAAACACCCCTCTTCATCTGTTCAACATTTCGGGAGTCTCTGCCGGGAACTGTCAGTGATGTCGAACGGTCAACCGATCATGCTTTCGCAGAGCGCCATTGCAAAACTGTTTGAATGTGAACCACGTACTATTTGCAACTGGATAAAAGCGTTAAAAACAATCCGCCTGTTAAGCGTAGCAAAACCAGCCATTCCCAAGAAAACAGCCGCAACTTATTACTACTTGGATTAAAAACTGGCCGAAGATTATCGGTGAACAATAAAAAATCGGACATGAGGTGTATCGGGTGGAAAACACAACCTGAAATCTGATATATTCAATAAGCCCGAAACCGGGGGTAAGCGTAGAAGGGGAAATGGAATAAACCCGGTCTTTCCTCAGACATTGGGATTTTTCTTTAGCTCAATCTCCAGCGTGCATTTGGGGGGACGGTCGCCCCGTGCGGCCACCATTTCCGCTCTGAGCTTGTCTGTGATTGCTCTCGTTCGTGCTGCTTGTGCGTTCGCTTCTTCCGAGGTTACTCGCGGCATCGAAGATCGCATCAGGCGACCCCAAACGCCCTCCGCTACCGAGGGCATCCTCAACGGCTCCTGCTCGTTCTTTTGAGGTGATGGTTTCATTGCATGCTCCGTCAGAAAAATACCATAGGCTGAGTGGTTTGACCAATGGAAAGTTCTCCCTCGACACTCACGAAACACCAGGGGATTTTTTAATCGACTCAAAACTTCGAAGCTCGCACATAGATTTCACTTAACATCCTGTATTGCATCCAAAGATCGAGTGAATGCCGCGCAAGTTCATCCATTCTATTCCCGGATAATGGGGGAGTCTTGCTTTCACACGGCCATGATGCAATGCGACTGACAATGTCAAAGTCGTTGCCGGGGGATCCATCGTAAGAACGCCACATGTCGTCAGCTATTTCGTCCATATTATCACCCAAATACTCGCGAAACTCTTCGAGTGGAGCCATCTCCAAGACATTAGAGAACAAGCGAGGCGCTGCATTAACTGCGGCCACAACATAGGCCTCCTTTACAATACTATAAATAGACTGCGCCAAATTCTTTTCATCCATAGATGAGAATACGGCATGCTCCCTTTTAAGATCGCCAGCGACAATGTGTGATGACTCAACCGCGAACGTGCAATGAATCCAAAAAGTCGCGCGCTGCCGGTCGGAACAAAATGGCAAAACATTTAAGTCGTCACTAAGTATATCAAGCGACTTTTCAGCCAGAACTTTGGCGATTTCTCCGAGTCTGGTTTTGAACTGAATCAGCCTTGATGCGTTACGTGCTTTAACCGCAGCCACTTCGCTTGTTTGCTCTCCTACACTTTTTCTATCCCGTGAGATTATCCAACTCTTGGGAATTAACTGCCGATCACGCAGTTGCCCCATTGCCTTTTGCGTCACTTGCATGATGAGGGAGACCGATTTGTCCGCCATCTTATTTTGCCATTTGCGGTAGGTTTCTAGGGCCTTGGGCGGTGCGTCGGGGCGGATGTTAAAAAATCCGTAATCTTTATGGATCCACTGGCGTAGGGGCTCGGGAACCTGCTTGAGGCAAGCATAGTCGATTCGCGTGTCGAGCCAGTGTTCGGGCTCAAGAGACTCGCAAAACTCCCGATAGACCGGGGCTGCTAGGTGAATGCATGTCGGTTCATCGAGGGGGCGGACGAGCGCCCTCTCCCAGAAGCTACAGATAATACCGTCCATGAGCGATTGGATTGCATGCTCCCGATGATCCGAGAAGAGGCGAGTCAGAGCTGCGGCTGCATCGGAATCGCACTCTGCTGCCGAGGCAAGTTGGGAGTAGTTCAGGAGTTTCACGCCCGAGTTCATTTGGCCGAACCAAGGTCTGGATATCTCAACGGCTGCTTTCGGATTGCCCGAGTTCATGAGGCATCCGGTCACACTGAGAGCGAGGCGCATGTTTTCAGGATTCTTCCGAACGAGATCCGGTCCCCATTTCGCCACCTCAGCACAACCGGGAGAATTGAGAAGTGTTGCGGCCAGAACTGTCCGGGCTTCGACATAGTCCTCCGAGTCCTGTGGAACTGTCCGGAGAAGCGCCTCTGCTTCGCGATCCATCGCCAAGTCGTGCAGCCCCTTTGCTTCCTGAACCACATCTTGGTAAGATTTTTTTGAGTTTCGATCATTCATAGATGCGCAAATGATGGCATGGCATTGTGGACAAATACCGTCCTGTCCCCAAGGATTTGTGTGAAAAGTTTCCCCGCCGCGTATTTGACGCATTTTCGAGCGGCGGATTCTCTCCCGGGTGTTGTCGAGCAGGAGGAAGGTGCTTTTTCCATTGTGTGATGCTGGCATCACAATTTTAGTTCCCCGCCCAGTCTATGGTCAAGCCTTCAACCGCATGACCCGGAGAGGCAATTTGATTGGCAAGCAACTGAGCAAGGCGAGAAATCACCTCGACCTGTCCCAAGCGGACGTTGCCGCGAAGTGCCAACGGGTGGGATGGGATCTTAGCCGGGACGTTCTCGCGAGGATCGAAACGGGAATCCGTGGGATCTCAGACAAAGAAATTGCCCTTTTCTGCGAAGTTCTGGGCATTCCCGTTCAGGAATTGCTGCCGCCACACGTCGCGCAAGGATACGTGAAAACCCTTCGGGGAAAATAAAGGCAGGGCCGGAGCAGCCTGCCGCTTCTCAAAGTTTGTCAATCGGGGCGAAGAGGATCTCCACCCGAGGAAAGTTTCCCAAGATGTAGGGAGGCTTCGAATTGTTCTGCCCGAGGAGGAGCATTCCCTTGCCTTGGCGTGTGCAGAACTTCTCAGCACGATCTTCGAGGTTTTCCCGAATGGAGGAAATCGGGACAAAGCCGGTCGCCCCCTGTTGGAAAAGCCGATAAACGTCCTTGTCCGGTACATTGCTGCTCATCAGTTGCGTCGGCGGGTTGAACTTCGATTTGCTCTCAGTGTACCTCTGCACCCCGGTTTCGTACGCGCAGCCAGACAGAAGACAAAGGAGGGCAAGGCCAGCGACGGATTTCATTTGGCCGTTTTAGACCCCGGACCGCAGCGGGGGAAGGTGATTTTGCCAGATTTTTTGAGAAGATCGGGGCAAAAAAGGAGAGTGGAAACGATTTCAGTCTGGAAAATCCATCGTTCGGCGGCCTCAAATAGACGGCGTTTTAGGGGGGGGGATTACCAGGAAAAGTGCAAGGAAAGTGCCAGTGTGGCAAAAATTGGAGGAACACCAAATCCTCACAACTGATTGATTATCAGTTGGCTGCCTCGCATAGATTCGAACTATGACAAAATGATCCAGAATCATTTGTGCTACCGTTACACCACGAGGCAATGGGAGCTCTTCACAATGTCGGGTCGCCGGGGATCGGAAAAGAAAAAAATCTCCGCAAAATTGCGAGTATCGCTGTTCCTCCATTCCGAATCCAAAATCCACGCGTCCCGGCAGGAAAATCCTTGGGGGTAGGTTTTCCTTGAACTTGGGCGTGGAACATGGCAAGTTCCACGCAACCTCTGGTGCCAATTCATCATGGACACCGGTTTTTTCGGGCTAAAAGCCTGTCATGCCGGTCACTGCATGGCGCCATCTTTGTTCCTTGCGATACGCTGAACTGTTGTGTCTTCGCCGGGGGATGCGCACCGCCGGGGGGGAACCAAACGGCTGGCCGTTCCCGAACCAGGGAACACGCCGCCAATCGAAAAAATACATCATGTCTACTGATTATACGCCGAGCGGATCGCGCCGCTCGCCCCGCCGGGGCGGACGCCGCCCACGCAGCGGAGAACGTTCCGCGACATCCACACGCTCGGATTCACCTAAACCCGCCAAGAAAAAGAGCCTCATCGAAAAAATCCTGGGATTTTTCGGCGGCAAGCCGGAGACGACGTCCCGGGCCTCCTCGACCGCAAGGTCATCGAGCCGGAGCGCCGAGCGCAGTCCGTCGAGGAGCTCCGAGAGCCGCCCGGAGCGCAGCTCCGAACGCAGCTCCGAACGGGAGTCGCGCGGCGACCGCCCGACCGGAATGCGCAAGCCCGAGATCGTGGAGGTCAGCTCCCCGCGTCTCTACGTTGGAAACCTGTCGTTTGACGCGTCGGAGAGCGATCTGTTCGAGCTCTTTAACGGGGTAGGAACGGTCCAGAACGTGGAGATCGTGATGAACCGCCACACGATGAAGTCGAAGGGATTCGCTTTCGTCCAGATGCAGTCGGTTGACGAGGCCAAGCGGGCGGTCAACGAGCTTCACGACAAGGAGTACATGGGCGGCCGCAAGCTGGTCGTCAGCGGAGCCAAGGCCGTGGAGGAGCGCCGCAGCGAGCGCAACCGCCAGCCTGAACAATAATTCAACATCCACTCCGGGGCCCCGTCCGATCATCGTGACGGGGCCTACGGGAGTAGGAAAATCCGCCCTCTCGGTTGAGTTGGCGGAGCGCCTCGGAGGCGAGATCATCGGGGCGGATGCCTTTCAGATTTACGCGGGCCTGCCGATTTTGACCGCTCAGCCCGGACCGGAGCTGACAGGCAGGGTCCCCCACCACCTCATCGGGGTGCTGGGCACGGATGAAATTTGCAATGCCGCCCGCTATGTCGGGATGGCACAAGCGTGCATCGCGCAGGTGCAGAGCCGAGGAAATGTCCCCCTGCTCGTCGGAGGGACCGGGCTCTATCTCAAGGCCCTGACCCACGGGATTGCGGAGCTTCCTCCACTCGATGAGGAGCTGCGGGCCGGGATCAACGCCATGGCCCCGGCGGAGGCGCTGCTCCGGCTCCGGGAGGCAGATCCCGATGCCCATCAGCAGATCGATGTCCAGAACCCGGTGCGGGTGAGGCGCGCGCTCGAGATTGTCCTCTCCACCGGCAGCCCGCTTGCCGATTCGCGCTCCCATTGGAAATCCAGCGGCGGCACGCTATCCGGCATCGTGCTCGTGCGCGATCGCTTGGACCTGCGGAAGAGGATCGAGGAGAGCGTCGACGCCATGTTCGACCGCGGGGTGATCGAGGAGGTGCGTCACGCCCGCGATGTCGGCCCCGGGGCCTCGCGCGCCATCGGATTCCGGGAAATCCAGGAAATGCTCGCCGGGGGGATGTCGCTTCACGAATGCCGGAAATCCCTTGTTACGGCCACCCGCAGGTATGCCAAAAGGCAGCTCACTTGGTGCCGCCACCAATTTGGGTTTCCCGACGTTTCCCTGACGTCTCCGGAAGTTGAACCGGTGAATGAGATGATCCAAGCCCTGACATCGGCAGGCAGGATTTGCGCCGGGGACTCACCCCCTGTATAGATGCGCATGCCCGACCCTGCTCCCCCACGTGTCTCCGACGATCTCCGCCGGATCCTGGATCTGGCCGGCGGACGTGCGATGCCGGTGGGAGAAATTCTTCAGGAGACGCGCGGTCGCGGGCTGCAGACGATCGCGATCATCCTCTGCCTGCCATTTTTATCGCCGGTTTCGGTCCCGTTCCTCTCGGTCCCATTCGGGGTGGCGATCGCGATTTGCGGGCTGCGGATCGCGATGCGCCATCAGCCTTGGCTGCCGGGGTTTGTGAAGCGGCGGCGCCTCCCGTTTGCGGTGCTGGAAAAAATGTTGAAATTCGGGATTGCCGCGCACGTGCGACTCGAGAAGTTCCTGCGCGTGCGGTGGCCGGTTTTTGTCGTGGGCAATCCGGCCCAGATGGCATCCGGGCTGACGATCGCGCTGGCGGCGGTTTTTTTGAGCCTGCCGATCCCGCCGCCATTCCCGCTGACGAATACGATCCCCGGGTTTGCGATCATCCTGATCTCGCTCGGGATGCTCGAGCGCGACGGGCTCGCCATTTTTTTCGGGTACGTCCTGACCGCGATTGCGGCGGTTTACGTCGCGCTGATCGCTGTGCTCGGCGGGGCCAGTGCGGCGCAGGTTTGGAAGTGGATCAGCCCGGGCGGCTAAGCCGGCGTCACAGGTGCTGGACGAGCTCGGATTTCGGGAACCGGACTTTCGGGAGCGCCGCGTATTTATCGGTCTCCGCGCGGTAGCCGGCCGGGCAGGCGACGACGGCGTTGAACCCTTTGGCTGGCAGGCCAAGAATCTCGTCATACTTCGAAGGATCCATGCCCTCCATCGGGCAGGTGTCAACCCCGAGCAGCGCGGCGGCTGTCATGAAATTGCCCAGGGCAATGTAAACCTGACGGGTCGCCCACTCCTGCACCCACTTCGATCGAGGTCCGTTCAGGATGTCGGACGCCATCATGTCCTTGTAAAATCCGAGCGAGGCCGGATCGACCCCGCGGGTCGAGGCGATCGACCCGATGTACCGGTCCACGAAGGCCTCGTCGACATCGCGGCGGATGGCAAATACGACATGGTGCGAGCAGTCGGTCACCTGCGGCTGGTTCCAGGAATGCTCGCGCAGGGCGGCCTTCTGGCCGGGATCGGTCACGACAAAAAACTGCCACGGCTGGAGCCCGTACGAGGACGGGGTCAGGACGAGGATGTCTTCAAGCGCCGCCCAAAGATCGGCCGGAATTTTCCGGGCCGCATCAAATTGTTTCGTGGCATACCGCCAGTTGAGGGCGGCGATCAGTTCGGATGGCTGAAGAAATTCCATGGCGGGCAATGGACACCCGGACGTGCCGGATGGCAAGGGGAAAGCTCGGTAAATCGATGCTGGCACAGGAAATTTTTCCCCCTACGCTCCTCACGAAAGCGACGACCAGTGGAAGCCTACTCACTCACGAAAGACGCCTGGGAATCCCGCCTGCAGGAGGTCGGGGAGCCGAAGTTCCGCGCGGCGCAGGTCCTCGACTGGCTCTACACGAAGCGGGCCGGGCGGTGGGAGGATATGAGCAATCTGCCCGCCGGGCTGCGCGAGAAGCTCTCCGAGGGGCTCCCGCTGACGCCACTCGAAAAGGTGCGTGAGACCGGGGCCGCCGACACCACGCGCAAATTCCTTTTCCGCCTGGCCGACGGCCAGATGATCGAGAGCGTGCTCATCCCGGCCTCCCCCGCGCTATACGGGGAGGCGTCCGACCGAAGGACGATCTGCATCTCGAGCCAGGTCGGTTGCGCGTACGGGTGCAAGTTTTGCGCGAGCGGGCTGGATGGCTGGAAGCGGAACCTGACCGCGGGAGAAATTGTAAGCCAGTTCGTGCGGGTCGAGGAGCTCTCCGGCGAAAAGATCAACAACATCGTCTTCATGGGGATGGGCGAGCCGATGGCAAATTACGAAAACCTTATCCTCGCGATCACGATCCTCAACGCGCCCTGGGGGATTGGCCTTGGTGCCCGCCACATGACGGTCTCGACATCGGGCCTCGTGCCGGGGATCCGGAGCCTGGCGGCGCAGCCGCTGCAGGTCCGCCTCGCGATCTCCCTTCACGGGGCGACCGATGACGTGCGCGGACAGATCATGCCGGTAAACCGGAGGTATCCGGTCGCCGAGCTGCTCGACGCCTGCGACGAGTACGTGCGGCTCAAGCGGCAGAAGATCACGTTTGAATATATCCTCATTCGCGGGGTCAACGACGCGCCCGACCAGGCCCGGATCCTCGCCGCGCACGCGGTCCGAACCGGCGCGAAGATCAACCTGATCCCGTACAACACGGTCGAGGGTCTGGCATGGGAGCGGCCGGCCCAGGACCGCCAGGAGGAATTTCTTAAGACCGTGCGAAGCGGCGGAGCCGACGCCACCCTGCGCCGGGAAAAGGGCCACGATATCGCGGCGGCGTGCGGGCAGCTGCGCCTTCAAGTGGAAAAATCCTTTGCAGGGACCCCGCCCGTGAACTAACGGTTTTGCAATGTCTGATGACGATTTCACCGAGGAGGTCTGGGATGAGTACCAGTGGGAGCGATTCCTTCAGGAGCAGGATCGGAATACGGAGAAGTATTTCGCGCTGCTGGAAAAGTATGTCGACCACCCGGACCGCGACGAGGTGATCGCGCGCGAGATGGGCTGGGAGTTCTGCCAGGACGACGCAGAGATGGAGGAGATCGCGGAGATCGTCTGCGAGGAGGAGATCCTCGGCATGGACGAGGAGGGAGGCGAGTTTGAGGAGTTCTCCCGCTCGCCAATCTATAAGGACACCCTCAAGCTCCACCGCTGGATCAACAACTGGATCGAATCCGACGAGCGCTTGCGCGACCATCCGGAGGCGGTGCGCTTCGCAACCCGCTCCGCCGTCTGCGGAGCCAAGCTCGCCGCCGCGCTCTGCGGCGACGAGAGCACTGAAATCGGCATGACGATCGCGTATCTGAAGCGTGCGCTCAAAGCCTCGAACGACGCCCTCGACGCGGCCGCGC
>JBGTAT010000238.1:0-3160 GCA_041749755.1 Terrimicrobiaceae bacterium
CTCGCGGAAGAGGCGCTCGCTCCCAACGACGAGGCGCTCTCCTCCGATCGTGGCTTCGGCCCCCTTGCCGGCGGTGGACTGGAAATCGGTGGCCTCAGGCAGGACCAGCTTGAGCGTCGCCGCACTTTTGATGATCGCCGTCGCGAGCGGATGTTCGGATTTTGACTCGAGGGCGGCGGTGGCCCCCAGGAGCTTGGTGAGCGATTCCGAGAGCGGGGCGTCCAGGCGGTGGGCACCGCCGGCATCGACGATCTCGGTCACGGTCGGCCGACCGACCGTAAGCGTGCCGGTTTTATCGAAGGCGACGATGTCGATCTTCGCAGTGCTCTCGAGGTGGGACCCTCCCTTGATGAGGATGCCCCGCCGCGCCGCCCCGCCGATCGCGGAGAGTACGGTCGCCGGCGTGCTGATCACGAGTGCGCAGGGGGATGCGACAACCATCACGGTCATCGCGCGGTAAAACGCAACGTCGAACGCCTCCCCCCAGACAAGCCACGGGACAAACCAGACGAGCCCGGTGAATGCGATGACCCCGGTGGCATAATATTGCTCGGCCTGCTCAAGGAACCGCTGGGTCCCGGACTTCTCGGCCTGAGCCTCCTCGACGAGCTTGACCATCCGGGCGAGCGTCGAGTCCTCGGCGCGCTTGGTGACGGCGATCTCGAGGCCGCCGCTCTGGTTCAGGGTCCCCGCAAAGAGCGGGGCCCCGACAGTCTTGGAGACCGGCATCGACTCACCGGTGAGGCTCGATTCGTCGAGGTTGCTGCTGCCCTCGGTGATCGTGCCATCGACCGGAACGTGCTCGCCCGGGCGCACGACGACGATGTCTCCGAGCTCGAGCGATTCGACGCCCACCAGCTCGGTTCCGCCGCCGCGCTTCACGAGCGCCTTGTCCGGGCGAAGCTTCAGGAGCGAGTGGATCGCATTTTGGGTGCGCTGGAGCGCGTAGCTCTGCAGCACGTTTGAGAAGGAAAAGAGGAAGAGAAGCAGGGCTCCTTCGAAAGGCTGTCCGACGATCCCTGCCCCGATGGCCGCCAGAACCATGAGCACGTCCACATCGAGCACCTTTTCCTTGAGCGAGGCGAACGCCGAGCGCACGCCCTGCTGGCCGCAGAACAGGTACGCTCCGGCATAGAGGACGTACGTCAGCATCGCATGCTTCCCGATCGTGTGGTCCGCAATGAGGGACGCGATCAAAAAGACGAAGCCCAGCGCGCAGGAGATCTCCTCGTTGAGTTCGCCCGAGCGGACCTTCTGCCAGAGCGTCGTCTCGGCATCCGGCTTCGGGGCCTCGTAGGGTTTGACGTCGGCGCCCGTCGCCCGGACGCGCTCCATCACGGCCGCCTCGTCGGCGACGGACTCATCAAAGGTGAGGCAGAGGATCTTTCCGAGGTACGTGGCGGTCGCCTTCCGCACGCCCGGGATTTTCTCGATCTTTTTTTCCAGGCGGATCGCACAGGCCTCGCAGGCAGCGCCGTCCAGCCGGAGCGTACGCCTCTGGAGCGCGGCCGCCGGCACGTTGGCCTCGGCGATCCGGCGGAGGTCCTCCGCGCTCAGCGCGGCCGGATCGTATTCGATTTCGAAGGCCGTCCTCCCGGGCAGCGGCTGGACTCCAAGAACCCCCTTGTGGTCAGCCAGGGATTCGGTGACCTGCTTCAGGTCCTGATCAATATCGGTCTTCATAGTCTTTCCTGAGTTCTAAGGCTGCGGGGCCTAGGTTTCAGCGGCCGAGCGGCCGGAAATGACGCGCTCTATCGTGCCTGTTGTCGAGCGCCCCTCGACCAGGTCGGCCAGGACGACCCGCCCGCCGTGGGCTTCGACGATCTCCCGCCCGCTGACGTAATGCGCCCAGTCTTTTCCTTTGACCAGCACCTGGGGGACGATCACCTCGATGAGGGCGCGCGGTTCATCCTCGTCAAAGATCACGACGAAGTCGACCGCCCGGAGCGACCCGACGACAAAAGCGCGGTCCTCCTGGCAGTTAACCGGCCGGGCCGGGCCTTTGCTCCGGCGGACCGAGGCGTCGCTGTTGAGGCCGACGCAGAGCGCGTGCCCCTGCTCGCGTGCAAACGCGAGGTAAGCGGCGTGCCCGCGGTGCAGGATGTCAAAACATCCGTTCGTGAAGACGAGGTCCCTGCCGGACGCGACGAGCAGGTCGCGCTCCTCGCGGGCCTGTGACGGGGTGAGCAGGCGGGGGCTCACGCGGCACCCCCCTGGATCTTCGCGATAGAGGCTTTCAGCTGGACCACCTCCGGGTCGTCCGGTTTGCGGAACGCGAGAAATGTATCGAGGGCTGCCTGGTAGTAACCGCGGGCCTTGGCATAGTTTGCGCTGGAGTGATAAACGACCGCTAGGTTGGCGAGCGACTGAGCAACGTCCTGGTGCATCGCGCCATAGAGCTGCTCCCGGATCCCGAGCGCGCGCATGTGGAGGTTTTCGGCTTTGACCCAATCGCCGAATTCCGTGTAGGCGACGCCGAGGTTGTTGCAGATCAGCGCGACCTCGGGATGGATTTCGCCCCGGGTTCGCACCGCCGCATCGAGCGCCTTTTTGTAGTGGCGTTCGCTGGCGGAAAAGTCACCGGACCGCTTCTCCAGGCCAGCCAGATTGCTCGCGAGCAGGCTGTCCTGCGAATGGTCATGGGAGGTTTCATAGAGCTCGAGCGCCTGCGTGTAGTGGCGGATCGCACCCGCCTCCTCCCCGAGGTGGTCCATCAGGAGAGCCAGCTTGGCGGAGACCCGCGCGGCGGACGAGATGCTTCCGAGCTTCAAGTTCCGGGCAAGGGATCCCTCAAAATCTTTCACCGCATCGTCGAGGAACCCGGACGCCTGGCAGACGTCGCCGGAAATCTCAAGGGCATCGCAGAGCCGCGGGCTGCTCTCGCGAAAAACCTGCATGGCCGACTCCTTAAAATTTTGGGCGGCGGAGTGGTGTTTGTCCTTCGAGGTCTGGCTCCGCTGGGCCTCCAGATCGCGACAAAGGACTTCCCAAAGATTTGCTGTCGTCTGCATCTGCCCGAACCCTAACCGGAGCCGCCCGATCGCGACGAGTGGAAAATTTTATTGGGGCCGGGATGAGATCAGGCGGAGGGCGGCTTGGCGGGAGGCGGGGATGCGGCCGCAGTAGGATTCGAGGGCGGCGAGCGGGTCCGGGCTTTCGA
>JBGTAT010000239.1:0-2279 GCA_041749755.1 Terrimicrobiaceae bacterium
CTAACGTCGGCTGTCACCTGCTCCCACTTGCTTTTGGCGCAAATCCTGCGTCCGCAGGATCTGTGACAAAAGTGCCGAAGGCATGGGAGTTAGGTGGACAGCTCTGTTCGGCCTATTTCTTTTTGTCTGCATTGGCCTTCAAAAAGCTCATTGCTTCAGGGGATAGTAAATCAGGCTGCTTGGAAAAATGTTCGTATACCCCCAGCAATGTATGAGCAGGATAGATATTCCACGTCGGAGTGAGGAAATATTGAATCGTGTCCTGCACGGTAGTCTTGGAGGCGTCCTCAATAACCAGCACATGACCGGTTACAGCCATCTCTGTTGTCCGTTTGGCGGAGGCAACATTGTTATCAAGAAGCGCTTGATGAATTCCGGTAAGGAATACCAGGCTGGCTGCGTTATGAGTAGCGGTCGCTTTGGAAAGCGCATATTGGGCGCCAAGCAACCAACCAGCTACGCCGCACAATAGTGCGTTCACTGTAAAAAGTATGATTCGTTTCACGGGATATTTTGTTTTGCCGAACGTATTATCATATGACGTCTTGACATATTTAAATAGGATGACATCATTTCTTTTCAATAAAATACCGCATGCAAGAAAAAATGGTAAGTGCCGCAAGCGCAGCGATTTGGGAGAACCGGTGGGTTCGATTTCGGATGGCTTTGAAGGTGGCTGGGGTGGAGCCAAGAATGCATGATTTCTGCCGCGGTTGGATTTTGGGGTTTCTGGGGTTCATCAAGCCGGCGAAGTTTTCCCAGGCGGAGCTGGGTCATGTGGAAGGATATTTGCAGAAACTGGCCGGGGAGGGAAAGCAAATTTGGCAGGTCAGGCAGGCGGAGGAATCGTTGCGGATCTTTTATCAGGAGGTCGAGCCCTCCGGGTGGGCGAAGCAATGGCCGGGGGATTTGAATCTTCATTTGAAGTATCAGGATGAGGGTCAGGAACTTGAGAGCGTATTCCCCCGTGGGCAAGGCGGGCGGAAGCCGGCAGCGGGATCGGCGCGACCGGTTGTCTTTGGGGATGCGGCCCCTGTGCCGAGGCCGCCAACGGCGAGCGGGGGGGCACGATTTGCGGGGCGAGTGGATACGGGGGAGCTGCCGCCTAAGTATCAGAATTTTTTTGATTTGGTGGAGGAGGCCCTGAGGACGGCTCGCTATGCCTACCGGACGGAGACGACGTATTTGGAGTGGGTGCGAAGGTTTCTCATTTTCGCGGCTCCGCGCACGCGCCGGGAGCTCGCGTGGGAGGACGCAAAAGAGTATCTGGATTATCTGACAGTGATCCGTCGGGTCTCGTCCGGGACCCAGAACCAGGCGCTGAGCGCGCTGCAGTTTCTGTTTGGGTCCGTACTGAAGCGCAAGGCGGGAGGGCGGCGCGAACTCGAGCGCGCGCCGCAGACGCTTCGGGTTCCGACGGTGCTGACGCGGGAGGAGGTCGGGCTGCTGCTCGACGGGATGGACGGCCAAGGCAAGCTGATGGCGGAGCTGATGTACGGGGCGGGGTTGCGCGTGATGGAGTGCACCCGCCTGCGGGTGAAGGATCTGGATTTTGGGAACGGGTATATCGTGGTTCGCGGAGGAAAGGGAGACAAGGACCGGAGGACTCCGCTTCCAAAGAAGGTGGTAAATTCGCTCAAGGAACAGCTGGAGAAGGCCAGGGAGAGGTGGGAGCGGGACAGGAAAATGGGCGTCGAGGGGGTCTTCCTGCCCGAGGCCCTGTCGGTGAAATACGTGAATGCCGGCAAGGAATGGGCCTGGTTCTGGCTGTTTGCTTCGGAAAGCCTTTCCATCGATCCGTGGACAAAGCTGGAGCGGCGGCACCATGTGGATGTCAATGGCGTACAGAAGCTGGTAAAGCGCGCCGCCCTGCGAGCCGGGCTGACAAAGCCTGTGACGCCACATACGCTCCGGCATTCGTTTGCTACGCATCTCCTCGAGGGGGGCGCCGATATTCGAACGGTGCAGGAGCTACTGGGGCACAGTGATGTTTCAACGACGATGATCTACACGCATGTTCTGGGCCGCCCCGGGAGTGTGGCGGTTTCACCGCTGGATCGCTGACGAGGAGATGCTCGGGTCTTCGACCAATGTTGACTCGCGCCGTCCCCGGCGTCTCGCCCTGTGGGTCAACCTGCGGTTGATCTCCCGTGCGGGTTGATGAGGTTTCTCCAGAAACCCTCACCCCGTTCCGGGGCATGTCCTGCGGACAAGTCTTTCTCAAGCCGACCCACGGCTTTCGATTCCCTCGCCGCCAGGGTCGCATCTCCTCGAGGGGG
>JBGTAT010000240.1:0-24088 GCA_041749755.1 Terrimicrobiaceae bacterium
CCAGCGCCTTCGCCGCCGGCAGCCGCTCGGCGCTCGATACCCGCTCCGCTTCCCCCCGCTTCTACCGTCTCCAAGCCACCACGACCGCCGCCCCCGCCCCCTCAGCTCTGATCACCTGCTGGGGGGACAGCCTCACCGGCAACCCCGGCACCTACGCGGAAAAACTGCCCGCACTCCTGCCCGGCCGCTCCACCCATAACTGCGGCATCGGCGGCGATACTTCCCTTCAGGTCATCGACCGGCTGCGCGGCCTCACTATCACCTCGCCTTATCCCGCCTTTTCCGCCTCCACGCCAGCCGGCACTGCCGTGCGCATCGTTGCCTCCCGCACCACCCACGCCCGGGTCATGGACCCCACTCGCGGCTCCACTCGCGCCACCTACGCAGCTACCATCGCCAACGTCTCCCGCGTCGAGTTCTTCAATCGCGGAGTGAAGATAGGCGAGTCCTCCACGCCGCTGATCGCCACGGTCACCTCCAACCGCGCCGTCAATGCCACCCGCCTGCTCGCCGCCGGCCATCCCTTCTCCGACGGCGACGTCGTCTCGTTCCCAGCCGGCCCGCTGCCCTCTCCGCTCATTATCGGAAAAACCTACTACGTCCGCGCCGCCGACCCCGCCGGATTCAGCCTCGTCGCCGACGACGTCTCCGCCACCATCACGGCGACCGCACTGGCCCCGAGCTCGCGTTTCGTATCCGCCTCTCATCCGTTCTCCGACGGCGACGCCGTATGGTTCCGCCCGGGCGCGGCCCCGCCCAGCCTCTACTCCAACCGGCTCTACTATGTGCGCGACTCCGACGCAGGCGGCTACTCCCTCGCCGACGTCCCGGGCGGCGCTGCGATTTCCTTTGTTTACAACAACACCAGCCCGGTCATGGGCAAGCCCGGCCTCACGCCTGTCTCCCTCGCCGCCGACTTCGCCGCGCCCACTCCGATTCGCGGCCCGTTTGTCTTCGATTGGACCCACCCCGGCGGCGCCACCGACCTTTCGCTCCGTACCCACACCGACCGCGATGCCAACACCTTCATCCTCTGGATGGGGCGCAACAACAACGCCCGCCCCCACGAGGTTTACGCCGACCTCCTCGCCGCCGTGGAGCACATCAAGTCCCTCGACGCCCGCTTCCTCATCGTCTCGGTCACCAATGGCGGTGGCGCAAGCGGCGGCGAGACCATCGGCAACCCCTACTACATCGGTACCGTCAACCTGAACCACCTCCTCCGCCAGGAGTTCCCCGACAACTTCGTGGACGTCCGCACCGCCCTCATCCGGTCCGCCTCCGCCGACGCCAACGACCAGATCGACCGCGCCGCCGACATCCCTCCCCGCAGCCTGCGATCGGACAACGTGCACTTTAACGACGCCGGCCAGCAGATCATTGCCGAAGTCCTCGCCGCCGAGCTCGCCGCCCGCGGCTGGTGAAAGAACGGCTCCTCCAAACCCCGGCCTCGTAACGTGCTGCCGGAAAGCCCGACTTTGCTGACCTGCGATCAACCAAAATTCCGCAGTAAAAACTGGAAAAAGAAATTTACCATGAAGCAGCGGAAGAGCAGGAAGGCAAGGATGGGAAACGGCTCGGGACAATAAAGCCGCCCTTATTGCGTGAAGTTCCCCCTCTAGCCCGTTTGTTCATAGACATCTTATCTTCATGATTTTCATGATCTTCATGGTGAATCAAAGTGCGGTTTTTAGGATCAAGGGAGATGGCGCATAAAAACATATTTGCATCTTTATGCTTTTGCGCTATTCTTCCGCCATGAGGACAACGCTCGACTTACCGGACCCCTTGTTTAAGGCAGTAAAAACCCGTGCTGTGCAGGAGGGCGTCACGCTGAAGGATCTGCTGGCCACCTACATCGAATCGGGTCTGCGAGGCCGCATCCTCGAAAAGAAGGGCGGGGCAAAAGGCCGCGTATTGCCAGTGGCTATTCCCCGCATTCCAGGGACCCCCCTGCACCCGGCCATGACAAATGCCGAACTTCAGGCAATTCTTGGGGATGATGACATCGCGCAGTACAAAGAAGTCATTGCCCGGACCCCGCAAGCCGAATAGATGGACATTCCCGACATCAACGTCTGGCTCGGCTTGGTAGATCAAAATCATATCCACCATGCTGCTGCCGCAAAATACTGGCACGAAGGCACAGAGATTGCCTTTACCCGGATTTCGATGATGGGATTTTTTCGGCTGAGCACTCAGCCCGGGGTCCTCAGCCGCGCTCTTTCGACTGCAGAAGCGTGGGGCATCTACCGTCAATTTTTGGCAGACTCCCGCCACGTCTTCCTTGCTGAACCCAAACTGCTCGAGCGGGAGCTACAAAACCTTACGACGCAGGCCGATCTGCCGCACCGCCTGTGGACAGATGCCTATCTGGCCGCCTTCGCGATGGCAGGCAGGCATCGCCTGGTATCTTTCGATGCGGACTTCTCCCGCTTCCCTGGTCTGAACTTTCTTCATTTGTCTCCATGACTGCGGGCGTGGAGGGACGACCTTTCGCCTTCGCCAAGGCTACGGCGGAACGTAGGCCGTGTCGTCGGACTTTGTCTGCCTTGCAAACCGACAAGTGGGCTCCGACGGAGCAAAGCCCTCCAATGGGAACGAACGCACCAGCGTGGGGGGACGTGTCGTCCGACTTTCTCTTCCGGCCGCGCGCCCAGCGGAATTCCCAATCCGCAGCGGCTCTATCTCAGCCGCAGTGGTGCGACCTCGAACGAATGCCGTCCGTCGCCCATCCAGATCCCGCCCTCCTGGATCGTGACTTGAAGGGTCATTGTGCGCTGGGCCAGCGCTACGAGCGCCTCGCTTTGTTCGGCCGGGATTTGCCAGACCGAGAGGTTGCGGATGCGGGTGAGCTTGGACTCGAGCGCCTGCCACCAGACGGGCGTGCTCGGGGCGAAGCTGTAAGCGCTCACCTGCCCGACCCGGGCCGAGCACCGCAGCAGGCGCCTCTCATCGGGCTGGCCGACGTCGATCCAGTGGAGGATCTCGCCAGTGTAATCCTTCTGCCAGAGGCTGGGCTCATCGGGATTCCAGATGTCCTTCGCAAATTCCAAGGCGCCGTGGTCCCCGTCGGGCGTCGCGTTGAGGGCAAAGGCGAGCAGCCGGATGAGCATCCGCTCGTCGGTCTCGGAAGGATGACGGGCGATGGTCAGCTGGTGATCGGCGTAGATCCCCCGGTCGATGTCGGAGATCTCCACGCTCGCTTTGTAAATGGTGGCTTTGATGGCTTTGGGCTCCCGGTGCGGGCAGTGAGGATGTAGGCGATTTCCTCTCCGGCCTCAAGCTTCTGTGCGAGTGAGAAGTAATTGCCGCTAACTCAGGCCCCAACGGGGCTTCATCCCATAGCCCAGGGCAAGCGCCAGCGCCGCCCTGGGTCTTGGATCACATGCGTCCCTGCCCTGTAGGGGCAGTACCCAAAAAGGTCCTTGAGCGAGCGCCTGCCGGGCCGGCCGTAAATGTCCCTCGCTTCCCGGGAGCTTTTACGTGCCGAAGTTGAGATCTTTTTCTTTGGCGTAGGGACTGTCTTCCGGGCGGCGGGCGGCTTCCTCATCGGTGGGGAGGCGGAGCCGGAACTCATCGACCTGAAGGCCGAGTTTTTCGAATGGGATCGGTTCGAAGCCAGGGATCTGAGCGAGGGGCGCAGATTCCGGACCGGCAGGCTTGCGGGCGTGTGCGGCGGCGAGGATCCCGGGGTCGTCCGGGATCGTCACGTTGTCTTTTTCCACCAGGATGTCGGGATTGGTTTTGAGCTCGGCCTTCATTTTCAGCTCGGACGGCTTGGGATTTTTGGAGATGACGAGGTTCCCGACAAACTGTGTTCGCCACGGGAGCTCCGGCCGGTTGTCGAGCATGGTGGCGACTTCCGGGTGGGCGGATTTCCAGGGATCTTCGGCGGGGTTGAGCTCCTGCACGCGGCTGATGAGGCGCGGGTTCGTGGCATATCCTCTGCCTGACCCGCGGTCATCCATTCCAAAGACCGATCCCTCCTCCTTGATGAAGATGTTATGGCGGGTGACGTTATCTGGGCCCGAGGCGATCCAGACCCCGATGCGCGGACCCGCGAAGATGTTGCCATACACGGTGTTCCCCGAGGCACCGTCGTCGGGATTCACTCCGCCCACGGTGTCATGCATGAAGTTGTGGCGGATGATGTTTCCGCGCATCGTCCAGTCGAGCCACGAATAGAACGCGCCGACATCGGCGGTGTCGTAGCCGCAGTAATAAATTTCGTTCAGTTCGTAGACGTTGTCATTTCCCGAGTAGAGGACGGCGTCGCGCGGGGCGTGGTGGATCGCATTGTTGGCGACCCGGATCCCGACCGCATCGCGGACCGCATTCTGGCCGGAGGGGTTGTCCGTGGCCCCGACATGGACGCCGGCGGAGTATTGGTTTTTCAGCACGCCGTAATGGTGGAGGTGGTTGTTGAGGACGAAGTTTCCGGATTTTGTGAGCGTCTTCCGGTCGCCCCCGCTGATCGTGACCGCCCCTTTGCCGATGTGGTGGATGTCGCAGCTGCGGACTCCGGACTCCGTGCCGTGGATGACGACGCCCCGGCCGGCGAGGTCGCGGATCGTGCATCCGAGCACCTGGCAGCGGGACACATTTTCCATGACGATTCCATCGCCGAGCGAGTGCTCCAGCACGAGCCCTTCGAAGGTCAGATCCGAGGCGTCGCGGACGTCGATGAGCGGGGCGTCGAGCTGTGTGATGACAAGCTCCGAGCCGGGATCGCGCGGCCAGATGAAGAGCGTGTTTGTGGAAAAATCCACCGCCCACTCGCCCGGCTGGTCGATCTCTTCGACGAGGTTGATCGCATGCCATGGTTCCTTCCCGCTCCCTTGCGGGCGGTGGTATTTCGATCCGATCCCGCCGTGCAACCCCTTGGCAAACGTCATCGTACGCGTCTTCGGATCGATCGACCCGACCTGAAGCGCGGGATCCTCCCAGCCGACCCGCCACTGGCCCTTGAGCCAGATGTTCTCATTTTTCGACCAGCGGGCCGGGCGGTCGTCGATATATTCGAATATGCCCGGCGTATTTTTGTCGCCGGGTTCGATCACTTTCCCTATCGTTGTGCGGCCATCATTCGGCCAGCGGGAAAGCGGGAGCCGGCCGCGCGCGTCGAAGAGTTCGAAGAGCCCGCCCTGGTCGTCAAACTTGGCCGGGAAGGGGCCGGCGTGGTTAAAGTTGGCAAGGTCGAGCGAAACCACATGCCCCCTCGCTGCGGGATCCAGGCGCTCCACCATCTGCGGGTCGCTGACCGGCCGGAAGTCGGCCGGCTTCAGAATGCGCGCTCCGGTGAGCTTCACCGTGCCGGCGTCCTTCGCCCGGTAGGTGATCCGGCCGGCTTCCGTGCCGGAATCCTGTTTTTCAAACCGAAGGGAGTCCGTGAGCGGATACGTCCCGGCAAGGATTTCGACCGTGACCGGGCCGGTTTCCCCGCCCGATTTTATTTTCCTGACCTCGTCCCGGGCCCGCGTAATCGTCTGAAATGGGCTCTCTGGCGCCGCCCCGCTGTGGCTGTCATTACCTTCGGGACTGACGTAAAGAACCGGGCCCGCCGCTGATGCCGAGTGAGGCAGAAGGGGGAATGCCGCCGCCATCAGAAGGGTGAGTGGGAGGATGGGGATTTTCATATCATTGATCATGGATGTTTTTACTGGAGATTGTTGCTGCGCCGAGCAGACCGACCGGCAGGTCGCCTTCCGAACGGACGAGGAGGGTCACCTCCCGTTCCCCGGAGGCGGGGGGCAGCGGGAATTCTATTGTGGCGGGAGCAGTGGCGGACTTGGTGAAGACAAGCGCCCCGTCGAGAAACACCTCTGCGCTCCCGGCAACGTCTTTGAGCACGACCGTGCCGCCGTCGGCTTTCATTCGCTTCCACGGTTGGAAGCGTGCCCGGTAAAGGACCCATTGGCCGGAGGGCACCTTCTGCCCGGCGCCAGGGCGGATGCTCGACCACGTGTTCATGTCCGCGTCCGACATTTTCTGTCCGGGGTCGGGGCGGGCCCCCGCAGGCGGAGCCATGCGCCAGGAATTCAGAGCAAAAATCGGCTCGGCCGGCATCACGTGAAGTCCCCCGGCCGACGGGCGAACCTGCAGGGTCACCGTGGCATTCGCAAGCCCGGGCGAGGAGGCCGTGATCGTCAGCGGCCCGGCACCTCCCGGCTTGGACTGAACGATCAACTGCGCGAGGCCGTTAAACAACCTGCGAACAGGACCTTTCTCGGGATCGTGGCAATTGTGGTCCCCGTTGCCATGGCCGATATTTTCCCCGGGTCCGCTCACGGAAAATGTTATCTCGTTGTTTGCCGTTGGGACCGCCCGCCCCTCGGCATCGACGGTCTGGACCGTGACCGGCATCGCGTCCCGGCCATCGCCGAGCAGGCCGTCGCGATCGGGCACCAGGCGGAGCGCGGCGGGTTCGCCCGCCGTCTCAACCGAAGTCCGCGCCACTTCCCGCCCACCTTTGAAAGCGACCGCCTCGAGCTTTCCGGGCTGAAAGGGGACCTGCCACTCGAGGTAATCGTACGGTTTGCGGTCTTTTTCCCCGAGCGGCTGATCATTCAGGAACAACGCGACGCGTTCCGCGTTCGTCATGGCTATCACACGAACCAACTCCCCCGGCTTCCAGTTCCAGTGCGGCGCGAGCGAAAGGACCGGACGGTCTGTGATCCATTCGGCCTGGTGGATAAAATACGCTGCCTTGGGAAACCCGCAGACGTCCATGATGCCGAAGACGGATGATACCGAGGGCCAGGCGAGCGGCTGCGGCTCTCCGCGGTAGTCAAACCCCGTCCAGACAAAGCCGCCCGCAAGATAAGGCCTCTCCGCGATGAGCTCCCAAGCTTTGCGGTGGGTGTGGCCCCATGAGGCGTGCTCCTCATCCAGCGAGGAAATGACATTGCGCGTGCGGTCGGTTTTCCACTCCCCCCGCGTCATGAACGCCGAGGTATCCTCCGAGCTGGTGAGGGGCAGGGCGGGATGCTTCGCGTGGAAGGCGTCATACTGCGGGCTGCAATAATTGAAACCCATCACGTCAACCGCCTCGAACACGCCCTGCTCGTTCATCATGCCGCCGTTCATCGCAGCCGTCACGGGACGGGATGGATCGAGTTTCCGCACGGCGGCCACCATGCGCTTCACCATTTCTCTGCCCTGATCGGTGCCCTGCATGGGCTCCTCGTTGAAGACCGACCAGAGGATCACGCTCGGATGGTTGCGGTCCCGCCGGACCAGCCAGCGGAGCTGTCCGAGGTATTCGGGGGTGTAGTTGAAATGGCGGTTTTCATCCATGACGAGCAGGCCGAGGCGGTCGCACGCATCGAGGAATTCTGCGGCGGGCGGATTGTGTGCGCAGCGATACGCATTGCTGCCCATCTCCTTGAGCCGGCGGATGCGAAAATCCCAAAGCGCATCCGGCACGGCAACCCCGACGCCCGCGTGGTCCTTATGGTTGCAGGTGCCCTGAATCCTGACCGGACGGTCGTTCAGGATGAGCCCCCGATCCGGATCGAAGCGGATCGTGCGGAACCCGCATTGCACGGAGGTCCCGTCCCGCGACAGCCCATCCTGCTTCAACGTGCAGCGCAACGTGTAGAGGGTGGGGGATTCCGGCGACCAGAGGCGCGGCGTATCGGAAACCGGAAGCGACGTGCGCGCGACGGCCGATCCCATCGCGGGAACCGACAGCGACTCGCTGGCCGACACAAGAACACGTCCGTCGGGGTCCAGGAGTTCCGAGATGACATCAACGGCCTGGGGGGATCCGTGAAAGTTTGCGACGTCTGTTTCGACCGGAACGGACCATTTGCCCTTGTCATCCCGTACCGGATTAGCAAAGACCCCGTCGGTTTCGATGTGGAGGGGGTCGCGCTTCACCAGCCAGGTGTGGCGGTAGATCCCTCCGCCTTCATACCACCATCCCTCCTGCGCATCCGCGTCCACTCGAATCGCAATCGTATTGATCTGGTCGCCGAACGTCGCGACGGGGGAGATGTCGATCGCAAACGAAGTGTAGCCGCAAAAATTGCGATGCACGAGGTTTCCATTCACCCAGACCGTCGCGTGTGTGGCGATGCCGTCGAACTGGATTTCAAGGTGCTTGCCCTTATCGGCCGGGTCGAGCCGGATGTAGCGACGGTACCAGCCGATTCCGCGGGGCCGGTATCCCTGCGAGATATTGGCATTTTTGTCAAACGGCCCCTCGACGACCCAGTCATGCGGCAGGTCCAGCCGTCGCCAGTCGCTGTCATCGAACCCCGGGGACGCAGCACCCCACGCCTGGCCGGCCTTGGCGTTGTGATAGGTGTCGCGATGCCCGATGATTTTTGGCATCGGAACGTCACCCGCATGAAACCTCCAGCCCGCGTCGAGCGACAACCGGCTTCGAACGTCAGGCCCACTGTCAGCGGGCGCAGACATGAGGGGGAGTTGTGGCATCAGAGCGATCATAAGATGCAAACGTGCCAGGCGGATCATGGCGCGGGTTCGGCGCCAATGAGGGTGCGTCCTTCCGGGGACGTCTTCACGGACAGCGTCTGTCGGGCGGCACCCGTTTCAATCGTCAGCTCTGTGCGATCGGCATTCCAAACAGTCTTGGGGAGTTCCTCCCCCTTGCGGAAGGGATAGAGCAAAATCTTAAAATCCGGGGCTTTGGACCGGCTTGCGATGACGAGGCGTTTGTCGAGCCCGAACGAGCGGCTGCCCGAGAGCCCGGCGGATTCCGGCAGCAGCGTGTCCTTCCGCTCGAAGGTCTCAAGCCTTACCGACGGCCGGCCCTGGTAATCGATGGGCCGCGCGGGATCCTTCATGTCCAGAATCCGCACCAGCAGTTGGCGGGCGCCTTTCTCCGGCATCACAATGCCCGCCTCATTCCGGGAAGCCGTCGCGTCGCAGAGGATGATGTCGTTGCCGCTGATCGAGGCGATCTCCGTATTCATGCCGGTCTGCATCAGCCATTCGTAGAGCCGCTCCGAGTCGTCCTTCTGGATGTCATCAACAACGAGGAGCCATGGGTTTTTGCCGCGCTCGAACGCGACGGTCCGGAACGCCCGCTCGACCGGATTGTGCGGGAAACGAACCGGCCAGGCATCCTCATCCCAAAGCCTCGGATCGGATTTTTCGAAACCCTTCCAAAACCCGACGACTCCGGGCCGGGAATCCTTTTCCCCCTTGAGGCCGGCGATGCGCTTTTGGAATTCGACAGCCTCGGTCTTGTAGCTATCCCACCGCGGGAACGGGAACCGGATGAACGCGTCGGGATCCTCGGTCACAATCTGTTTTGGCCAGAACCAATCGTAGGCGGGCTTGGCGTCGCAGGCTGCGATGAGCAGGGTTCCTGCCTCGCTGGTGCCGAGCCAGACGCCGGGTCCCGGCCAGTAGCCCTGACCCAGGCCATCCACAAGGATGCTGTTGTGGTGCCGGGTTTCGACGGATCGAAAATTGTCTTTCGCCCACGTGCGCCCGAGCGCGGCGAAGGCAAAATTCCCGCGGTCGGCATGTTCATGGCTTGCCCCGACCGAATCGGTGCGGCATTCGAACTGCATCCAGGCGGCGTTGGCGTCCCACCCGCTGCGGGCGATCAGCGAGCTCCGGACCGGGTCGAAGACGACCGGCGGAAGTCCGAGCGCCTGCAGATCCTTGCCATCGGCGGACAGCGGCAATTCGAGCAGGGGGTCCGCGTCCGCCCACAGAAGCGGCTCGATGATATGGAAGTTGCCGTCGAGCGCCTTTCCTTTGGATGCGTGCAGAAGGCTTCGCCAGAGCGCCTCCGCCTTCGGATCCCCGGGAAAGAAGTAGCGCCACATCGAGAGCGTGCCGACCGATGGCCCGGTGTCGCCGCCGTCCCCCGTGCTCAGCCACTGGTCGCGCGTTGGCAGGCCGGTGTGCAGGTACCAATCGAGCATGGCGCGATGGTGGCCGTGGCCGAGCAGGTCGGCCCCGCGGCGCTGGGCGGCAATGACAAACGGGTTCGCCCACACCAGCCCGAATTGCGTGTAGCCGACTGCCTCGGTCGAAATGCCCGACGGCGAGATCCCATACGTCAGGTAGTCGCGGGCGATTTTTACCCCGAGGTCATAGACCCGCGGGTCATAACCTTCCTCACCTTCGATGGCCAAGGCGAGGAGCGGCTGCTGGAGCCCGACCGCGATCCAGTTCCAATTGCGAAAGTGATTGGGCAGCCGGGCGCCCATCCACAGCTTGCCCGCCGTGGCCGCCGCAATCGTCTTGCGGACGGCCGCGCGCTGAGCCTCGCTCATGAACGGCCACGCAAAGTCATAGGCATATCCGAGCAGGTGACCGCCGACTCCGTCGCGGAGGCCCTGATCTGAAACTTCCGACCCGGTTTTCGGGCCCGAGGTTTTTGCCCGCCAGGAGTCGTCGCCCATCGGCAGCTCGCCGGCCGCCTCAATCCCGGGACGGATCATCTCCGCGTACGTCGCGATCGCCGCCGCCGCCTTTTCGCCGCGCGCTTTGTCGTCTGTGATGAGGGCATCAAATGCCTCCATGACGATGGCATAGAGGAACGGCTGATAATGCCCGACTCCGGGCGGCATGCCCTTGTGCTCTTTGACCAGGGCGTTCACCGCCTTGGTGTCGCCCTTCGCCAGAAGGCTGTAAAACTCGCTCCCCCAATTTTTTGGATCCCGCAAGGTGGTATCCAGGCGCTTTTGAAGCGTGGCGTAGAGGGCCTTGCCGACATTGGTTTCCTTCAACCGGCGGCGGAGTCCGGGCAGGTCGTCCGGGCTGATCAGGAGCCTGGGGTGCACGCCCGGCGGCGGCACCTTGGAAAGGCGTTCGGCCGAGAGGCCCTGGTTTTCGGTGGGGAACTCGACCTTGGGCGACGGGGGAAAAGGAGATTCGCCAGCGAGGATTTGGTCTGCGGAGAGCTCGCCAGGCAGGTGCGGAGGGGCGGCTGCGGAGAGCAGGGCAAAGCAGCCCGGGAGCAGCACGAAAAGGAGGGATGTTTTCATAGCGGACATGGGTTATTTCCGGCTGACGTGGAGGGTCGTTCGTCCATCATCGCCCGGTTCGAACGTTACGACATCCGTTTGCTGTGTCCATTGCATGGTGCATTCCGAGCGGTCGGCGTTCCACCTTGTGGCGGGGAGGGGGTCTCCTTCCCGGAAAGGAACGAGAAGAACGCGCAGGGCCGGGTTCGTCGCCCGGCCGGTCACATGAAGGCGGTTCAGCGTGATGTCAGGCTGCGGACGGTTTGGCACGGTCACCGGTTCGACCACGCCGTCCTCGAGATGGGCGGCCGAGAGCACGCGCACCAGCAGGAAGCGGCGCCGCTCCGAGGGTTTGGCGCTGGCCAGATCGGGCTTCTCGCCCTCGCCGAGAACGATGTCCGCCTCATATGCCCCCGGCTTGTCCGAAGTGACCTGCGAGGAGACAAGGACGACATCCGGCGGCAGGGTCATGCCCCATTTAAAATCCCGGGCCTCGTCGTCCAACTGCACGTCATCCACAATGAGCGCATAGCTGTGCTGACCGCGCACCAGGCCGGCACTTCGAAAAGCCTTGCGGACATCGAAGCGCTGAAACCACGAGGCCCCCTCGTTTTCTGCCGGCTTTTCCGAGGAGTACCAATGCGGCAGGCCGCCGATCGGTGCAGCCATCCACGGCAGCGGGGATGGCCTCAGGCGGAAGGAGTTGTAGGAGCGCTGCTTGGCCAGCAGCGGAGCTCCCGGCGGAGCCTTTTCGAGCGACGTGGTCTGGAAATTCCATGGGTTGCGAAGGTCGGTGATGATAAACGTGGCCAGGGGGGAGTCGTAGAATCCCACGCATTGCGCCTCGGCCGTCGACGGGCCCATGCCGTCGATCAGAAGAACGGATCGCATGATCGGCATATACTGCTCTTTGATCTGGCGCGAGCTTTGGTAGATGCTCCAGAACCGGCCGTCCGCGTAGAGGTTGAAGTGCGATCGGTCGCAGTATTGGTGGCCGCCGGGAACGGCGCGGTTCAGGTAGTTGAGGTAGAGGGCATCCGGGTCCCAGCCGGAGCGGGTGATCAGGTTGCAGGTGTCATCGCTGAAATACGTGAGCGGGCGATCGCGCGTCACCGCGCTGAATTCGGTTGCGGCATCCCCGGGGGTTATGTCTGTCGCAAAGATCGCACAGCAAAGCGCATCCATCGTTGAGAAGGGATGCCGGGTGTTGATCGCCCGGGCCCCGACATTGTCATAGTCGCCCGCAATCTGGTTCCGGAAAATGAGGTTGCCTGCCGGGTCGTTCGGGAAGAGGCGATGGTACATGAGAACGTCCGCGTTGCGGGCGATCTTGCCGCCCGACTTTGCCATCGAATCGCAAAACGTGAAGCTGTTCCCCCAGGGGGTCATCGAGGCGACAAAGTAGTTGTTGTACGCGCTTCTCACCGAGGTGTGGCCGAGCACGTTCCGATCTTCGCCGCGCTTGGCGAGGAGGATCATGTGCTCAAGAAACATGAAGTTTTTTCCCCACCCCTCAAATGCCTCCCCGGTGGGATACATCGCGTTGATAAAATTGATCTGGGCATCGGCAAACCGGTTGAACGCCGCCGGATCATACCCCGGCTCGCCTTCGATCGCGCAGATGGCGAAGAGCGCCCGGCATCCCCAGGAGATCCAATTGCTGGTCCCTGAGTGCAGGGCCTGCAGCGTCTCGCAACCGATTCCTGTCATTCCCGCCGTCGCCTCGACAAGCGCCTTGCGTGTGGCATCGCGCTGGTCCGGCGTCATGAACTGATAGGCGAAGTCATACGCCAGCCCGAGCGTGAACTCGCGCGTCGGGCCCTGGGATATCACGCGGGCGTCGTTGAGGGAGGCGGCATTCCTGGGGTCGGCCCGGTTGGCGGCGATTTCGGTGATGGCAAGGCCGGCCAGCGTCGTGATCGCGGCGGCCACCTTTTGGCCACCCGCGGCGTCGTCATCAATCAGACACCGGAACGCCTCATACATCAGGCAATAGGCGACGTTGACATCGAGCTTTTCCGGAACTCTGCCCTCGATGAGGTCCTGGTATTGGTCGGCAAACTTCGCCCCGGGGCCGGTGATACAAGACAGGTTATTTTTGCGGATGGCCTCCATGGCGGATCGTCCGGCTTCCGTTTTTTCCAGGCGCTCCCGGATCCCGGCGAGGTCCTCCGGGTTGAAGAGGACGCGGGGATGCACGCCGGGCGCCGGCGGGGGTTTGATGAGGCTGCGGTCGAGCCCGGTATTATCCAGGACCATGCGAACCGGCACGGAAAAGCGCTTGGTTATCTCGTCCTCGGCGTATCCGAAGTTTTTTCTCCGCTTGAGAAGTTCCGGATCGAGCGACCGGTCGCGGATGGTGACATCCTGGCCGAGATGTCCGGCCACGGAGGGCAGCAGATCGCCGTTGGGGGTCCTCAGCCCGGGATAGACATCAGCGGGAAGCGCGGCGCCACCCACGGGCGGGGTTTGGCTCAGAAGAATTCCGGCGTTTGCAAAGAGAGCGAGCGCGAGAGCAGTTCGTTTCATACAGGAGCGGTTGGGTTATTAGCGGGAGGGCGGCGGAGTGCCGCGACGAAATTGAACGGTGGTCCGGGCATCGGATCCGGTCTGGAACTCAAAATGATCTACCTGCGCGCCCCACCGGACGCTCGCGCTTCGGCGATCTGCGGAGCACGAGACCTCAGGCAGAGCAGAGCCGGCCCGGGCTGGAAGAAGAAGGATGCGGTAGGCAGCCTGATCCGCACGCTGCGTGATGGCGAGACGGTCCATGAACTGCGGCTCCCCCTTCTTGTTTTTCGGGCCTTCCACGGTCTCGGTGCGCAGAAGCGGCCGGCTGCCATCGCCGCCCGACGTCATCCCAAGCGCGTAAACGAGCAGGAGCGGATCGCCCGGGGCGGGTGCGATCGGCGGCTTCGCGGCGGAGGACGAGAGGTCGGTATCTTTGCCGGATGCGGCAAGGGCAAGGGCATTGGCCGGCAGGCCCTCGACGTGTGCCTGCCAAACCCCGCCGTTGAGCATGGCGGTCCACTCATAGACGCGCACCGCATCATCCTTCTTCGCGTCATCAATCACGAACCCATAAGGATGCTCACCGCGTACGAGGCCGGTGGTGCGGAAGACGTACACCATCGGGTTGAAGGGGGCGCGCGAGGTTGCGATGTAGTTGCTGTAATTGTAATTCGGCCACCACGGGCGCCACTTCATGCGGGCGGTCCCGGCAAAGATCTTTGCGATCTCCGGGGAGGGATCCATCTCCCATGCGAGCGACTTGATTTCTTTCGACCAGATCTGTGGGGGCTGGGTATTCCACCGCCACGAGTAGGCATAGGTCAGGTCGGCGGAGGCCATCGAGACATCGGCCGCCTGCGTCGCTCCGAGGTACTTCCCGGCCGCATTGTAGCCGTTGACCACATTTTCGACGACGCCGATGAATCCATCCGCCTGGGATTTGCCATCCACCAGAACCAGGTTATGAACATTGCCGGTGTAGTGCTGGGTGAACGGCGACTCGGTGAACCAATCGACCCCCAGCGCTGAAAAATGGAACATGCCGGCGTCGGCATGGTGGTGCCCGCCTCCGAGGTAGTGATTCGGCCGGACCATGAGGTTCATCCAGGCCGCATCCGGCGAGCGGTCGCTGTACGCGGAGAAAACCCCGTGCACGGGCGCATCAAAATCCAAGGGAAGCCCGAGGTCCTTGCGGGTCGTGGGCGAAAGGTCCGAGTCAAAAAGCACGCCGCGGACAAAACCTGGATACGACGGGCTCGGGAGCCGGAGCCGCTTCCAGGATTTGACCATCTCCCGGTATTTCTGCGGATCGAAACCCGCGATCGGCAGGTGCCGGACGGCCTCGTCTTTTTCGCCCAGGGGATCGTCCAGCGCGGCGGTGGCCAGATAGTCCGGCAGCCGGCTCTCCGGATATACCGACTTGAGTTGGATGGCCAGCGGCAGGGAGATGCGCTGGCGGCTGTGGCGGACGTACTGCGTGCCGCTGTTCGGGATCACCCGTCCGTTGGGCGATGTCATCTGGACCTGCCCCTCCAGCAGGCTGCGCCAATGCGGGTGAGCAAAGAGGTTGTCGCCCCGCCGGGCCAGGATCATCATCGAGAGAAATTGAAATTGGAAGGCCCCCGGATTTTTTCCGTTGCTTTCGAAGATCACCCCCATGGGGTCAACGCCCCACTCGCAAAATGCCCGCACGCTCTCGCGGCCGCTTTCGTACGCCTCGCGGTCAAATCCGGGGAGCCCTTCGATCGCGGCGACCGCCAGGAAGTGCGTGAGGTCCCACGCCATCCAGTTGACATCCCGAACCCGGACCGGGCCGTCCTGGCCGTGGGAGCGGCGGCCATAGGTGGATTTTGCAATGAACCTTCGCATCACGTTTTTTTGGTCATCCGTCATCCATTTCCCCGCAAATTCCAGCGAGAGCGCGAGGTTCATGTGGGCCGCGAGCCCATGGATATTCCGCCAGTGGGTGCGGGCGCCCGACGCGTTCACCGGGATGAGCGTTCCGTCGGGATTGATGATCGCCGAGCCAAACTCCGAGTCGCTGATTTCGAGCCAGCGATCGAGCAGGGGCTCGCGGAGCTTGTAATAGTTGGCCACCGCGGCCGCGACTTTTTGACCGAGGGCATCGTCCTGCATGACCAGCGCATAGAGGCCCATTGCGGTGAGGCACTCGGGCACATAGGCGATATGGCTATTATAGATCCCCGGCTTCTGGCCTTTAAAAAGATGGGCGGCATCAAAGAACGGCTTGCCGGCAGGAACCTCCCACTCGAGCCCGTCCAGCTGGCCGGAACTCAATTTTTCGAAAATCTGTCCGTCGCTGGTCGAAGGGTCCCACCAGCTTTGCTGGAAAAGAATTTCCATTTCGATGAGCGAGCGCCGTCCGAGTTCGGTCGACTTCACCCGGGCGGACGTGGCCGGAATATCTTCCGGGCTCAGCAGAAGCCGCGGATAAATTCCCGGGGCCGGGACCTTCGAGCCAAACAGGGCGGTGTTGATCCCCTCCGTTTCATATTTGTCTTTCGGGGTCCATTGCCACTTGGTCTGCGGCCCGTCGAGTGCCGCCAGCTGCTCCGGGGTGACTTTCACATGGTCGGTCCACGGGCCCTGGCGCTTGAGGATCGGGATATGCCTGGTGGCGAGGTCCGGGTTCGCAAAACTCTCCGGCGTGTCAAACAGCGAAACAATGCTCTCCATCACCATCGGGTTCTCCGGCGCGGCCCAAGGTTTCCGGGAGGCAACCGTCACGCCGGTGGGATGGCGCGTCACCGTCCAGCCCGCGGCCGATGCCGCCTCCTTAAAATCCGCATACGGTTCATCGTCCGTATTGCCTGCAGCTTTTGCTGAAGCAATCGGGTTGCTTTTCGGGAGCAGTTCCGAAACAGAAAAGACCCAGCGGTCGGCGATCGGAGCGAGGTCCGATGGGGGAGCCGGGGCTGCGAGCTCCTTGGCGGACAGGAGCTGCAAAAACGAGGCCGGCACAAGGATTTTTCCATCGTGCCCGACAGCAGCGGTGCGGAGGAGATCCTGATCGCTGAGCCGGACCCGCAGGCCGTTGACCCAGCCGTAGCGGCTGCCGGGAAACACAGCGATTCCCTCGCCAAGGCCGGCCACAGCCGACGCTTGAGCAGACCTCGTGTAAGGAATTCCTTCGTTCTGCGGCGGCGGAACAAGCGCCTCATCCGCGGCGTGGAGGAGGGGAGGAAAACATGCGGCAGCCAGAACGACGCAGGTTGCAAATACGATTTTCATAGAATTTCTTTTGGCGCGACGTCAGTGAGTTCGAACCGCGAGAAGTCGGCTTGCCCGGCCGGGTCGGATTCCGACATGTGGAAGAGCCCGATCTTGGCGCCAATCCAGCCGCCTTCTTTTGCGACGAACATTTCGGGGATTGCCACAAGCGCGCCTCCGGTGGCCTGGTAAAAAAATTGGAACTGCCCGTCTGCGTGAACCTCGGCCGAGAGCAGAACCTGCGCGGGCGCGCCGCTCAGAACCACCTGCATCCCCTCGGGTTTCCGCAGCACCAGATCCCGGCCATGCTGGCCCTGGCGCACGGCAAGAAAATGCGAGCCGTCCCCGCTGGTGACGCCGAGCCCGGCGATCCCACCAAGGGCGAGCCCGGAGGCGTCCAAATCGGTCAGCACCCGGAACCGGCGGGCCGGAAACTTTTGTCCCAGGAAGCGCGGGAACAGGGAAATGTCCGTCGAGTCCGCCCGGCCGGCAAAGAGCCGGAGGCTCCCCGGATTGTCGGCGAGCGAATACCAGGATCGGTCGGGGTTGGCATGCCACTGCCACTGGAGCCCGAGCACCGGCTTTGAAAAGTCATCGCCGGTTGGGGGGGCGGCAGGAGGAAATCCCTGCACCGGCTTCTGCCAGCGGGCCACAGGCTGGCAGATGCCATCTTTTAGCTCGCCCATCATCGGCCAGCCATCCTGCCAGCGCACCGGCTGCAGATGCACGATCCGGCCAAACGGCCCGCAGTCCTGAAAATGGAGGAACCACCACGAGCCATCCGGCAGGTCGACGAGCGCGCCCTGGTGCGGGCCGTTGACCGGCGACGTGCCCTGCTCGAGCACGATCTTTTCCTCATACGGACCGAAGAGGTTTTTTGATCGGAAGGCGACCTGCCACCCGGTCTGCACGCCGCCGCCCGGGCAGAGGATGTAATACCATCCGTCGATTTTGTGGACCTTCGGCCCTTCGAGGTAGAGGTGGTGCGGGGTGTGGAAGAGCTCCCGGCACTCTCCGGTCAACGATCTGCAATCCGGAGACATCGGACGCAGGTGGATGCGCTCCTTCAGCCCCGACCGTGACATCGCATAGGCGTGGACCAGGTAGGCCTGCCCGTCATCATCCCAAAACGGGCAGGGATCAATCCATCCCTTCGCCTGCGCCAGGCACCAGGGTTTTTCCCATTCGCCGGCCGGGTGCGTGGCGCACGTCACGTAAATCCCCTCGTCCGGCATCGGGAAAAAAATCCAGAATTTCCCGGCATGGTAGCGGATCGCCGGCGCCCAGACTCCGCATCCCTTCCGGACCTTTCCGTACGAGGAATCCGGCACCGCGTCGATCGCGTGATGGACCAGCTTCCAATTTACGAGGTCCTTTGAATGCAGGACGGGAAGTCCGGGCGCGCAATTGAAGCTCGAGGCAATCATCCAGAAATCCCCGCCCTGCCGGATCACGTCCGGATCCGAATAGTCCGCATGAAGAACGGGGTTCGAGTACGTGCCATCCCCGTTGTCGGGCTGCCAGGGATAAGACGGCGTGCGATGGATCGGATGTGCGCTCATGATTTTCCTTCGTATTGCCACCAGTCGAATACGGCCCAGCTTTCCGAGGACCGTCCCCGGGAGGTTGCGAGCAGTCCGAGCAGGGTCCCGTTGTAGCCGCCGGCCACCTGCGTGCTCAGGAAGCGAGGGGCAAGGGTGGCCAACTCGTGAAACCCGGAGCTGACGATAAAGCCCAGACGGTAGGCAGATGAATCGGCTTCGATCCGCAGCTCGACTGCGCCCCCGGGTGCAGGGACACCGGCCGTTTCGTCCGTCAGCGGGCCAATGCGACGCCTGACGATCACCGTGCGACGGCCGCCACGAAGGGTGATGAGCACCTCCGCGTGGAACATGGGGGCATGATGGATGGCCATCCCGGCTTCCTCGTTTTCATTTTCCGGCTCGAACGAGATGAGAGCCCCCGCACGGAAGGCGTGGTGCTGCTGTCGGCGCGCGACGAAGGTCGGCGAGGAGCACTCATCCAGCGTCGCTTCTCCGCAGCGAAGGGAGAGCCGTCCGATCTGACGCTCAAGCGAATAGTTTTTCCGGTCGGGATTTCTGAGATGAACCCAGCGGAAATCCAACGCGGAACCGTCGAACTCGTCGCGCACCGGCTCGAGGGGCCATCTGTGGGATGCCGGCAACTCTGGACACTCGCACTCGAGCGCGACCGGGTTTCCCCGGTTGATGACCGGCCAGCCGTCGTCGGTCCAGGTGACTGGCGCAAGGAACGTTTCCCGGCCGAGGTTGTGGAAGCCGTGCTCCACATAGCGGTACCCAAGAAAGACCGCCCACCATTGCCCGCGATGATCCTCGAAAAGGTCGGCGTGGCCGGTCGCTTGCACCGGGCTCATCAGGCTGCGGTGCGTCAGGATAGGATTGTGGGGGCACGGCTCGAACGGCCCCCACGGCGTGCTCGCACGCGCGATGGTTACCATATGGCCCTCTGCAGTCCCCCCCTCGGCGAGCGTCAGATAATACCAGCCGCGCCGCTTGAAAAGATGGGGAGCTTCGGGATAGGCACCGCCGGTTCCGGCCCAGAGGAAACGCGGTTCGTTCTGTTGGCCGCTCGCCAAATCGAGGACCGATTGGTAGGCGCCGCGAACGGGTGCCCAGCCGGTTCCATTCGCGGTGAAATAGACGGTCCCATCATCATCAAAAAACAGCGACGGGTCGATCCCTCCCTGTTCCAGCCAGACCGGCTCGGACCACGGGCCGGCCGGATCCTCCGCCTGCACGAGGAAATGGCGGAACCCCCGGCCTTCGAGCTCGTTCGTCGTGACCATGTGGAAACGCCCGTCGTGGAAACGAATCGTCGGGGCATAGATGCCGCCGGAGAAATGGACCCCGTGCAGCGGCAGCTGGCTCTCGCGGGTCAGGCAATGGCCGATCTGGCGCCAATGCTGCAGGTCGCGGCTGTGGAAAATTGGAACTCCCGGAAAATATTCGAAGCTGCTGTTGACGAGGTAATAGTCCTCGCCGGCGCGGCAGATGCTCGGGTCGGGGTAGAACCCGGGGAGAATGGGGTTGCGCAATGCGCTCATGCCCTGCGGGAGCCTCCCCGCTCGCCCAGCCAGAGCCACGCAGTGACCCCGCGGGGGTAGTATTTGCTCCCTCGCGCCTTGCCGGCAACCATCTGATCGCTCCAGGCAAAATACGCGTTCTCCCCGTCAACCAACCAGCGCCGGTGCGCCTCATCGGCAGCGGCATCAGCACCAAGACCAAAAATCTCGCGGCCGACATGCTGGCAAAGATAAATTTTGCTGAGCCACGAATTGTCATTGGTCGAGCTCAGCTTCCACCCTCCGTCGGGGAATTTACAAACGCCTTTGACCAGAACGGTTCTCAGGTGGCGAAGAAGCGCTTCGCGGAGCGAAGCAAACTCGCCTCCGCGCCCGAGAATGCCCTTCAGCCCCCAATAATTCGGGAACGCGAGCCCTTCGATGGCGGGAATAATCCGTGATTGATTTCCTTCCCCCATCACCGCGGGGATGAACCCATCGTCCCGCATGTTGTCGCAGATGGTCGCTGCGCAGAGCGTGGCCTGCGCGGCAGCCAGTCCTGCGGCACGCGGATCAGCCAGCGCAGAAAAAATCTCCCTGAGCCCGATGTAGGCTGCCCATGTTTTGACGGCAAGGTAGAGGTTGTTGCGAGCCTGGCCGAGGGAGACGTCCAAGCTGTCGTAGGTGGTGATTTCCGCCCCCCCGAGACAGCGGGACGAATCCGCGCTCATAACCCCGTCGCGCTGCCGGGGATCCGGGTGATCGCGGTTCACCAGGCTGGTGAGGCAGTCGCGGAAGATGCGCCGATTCGACCTCATCCAGGGAGTGTCCCCGGTCTTCCTCACGTAGCTCACGGCACAGCAGACCCAGTTCACGAGTTGCTCATGCGTCATGTGCGAGAAGCAGCCGTCCAATCCGAACTTTTCGTAGGACGAATAACCCGGACGCGAGATGCAGTTCCCGATGCCCATGTCGTGGGTGAAGCTGACGCCGCCGGGATACTCGGTTTTGTCACCCGGAAGCCGCACGTTGTCGCGATAGCTGTAACGTTTGACAAACCAGTCGAGCTGGTTGCGGACGACCCACGGATTCCAATCCAGCTCAAAGTATAAATGATCCACGGTGAGATCAAACGTGTTGAGCATCCGGTATTCGCCCTCGTTTACGGTCCAGAACGGCTCTCCCTGATCGGTGACGAGGTACTCGGTCGCCCCGTAATAGCTGCGCACCGCATGGCTCACGTGGAACTTTTGCGCCTCTGTCAGCTTGGATCGTGAGACCTTCGCGTCCGCTTTGATCGCGAGCGCCTTCTGCTCGCCCCAATGCGCCAGCGCGTATACGGCGACCTCTTCGATGGAGCGAAATAACCGGGTGTAAAAATACCTGGCGGGCAACCCGCTGGTCACGATTCCATCGCGATAGAAGCAGACGGCAAATTGAAATCTCTGTTTCTTGCGGGCCGGCACAGCCGCCATCAATGCGGCGACGCCGCCAAGTCCAAAGGCAAGGTTCTCGACGCGGTCTGGCTGTAGCACGTGATCGAGGGTGAATCCCATGCCCGAATAAACCCCCGGCGAGGAACTCACGATGGCCGTCAGCGGACCTTGACCGATCCCGGAATAGCTCCCGGCGGAAACGTCGTCCAGCCGGCGCATGTTGTAAAAGGGATTGGAGCCCTCATAACCAAAAAACACTTTGCGGGCCTTGGCGCAGCGCGAGTTGTCCACGGTGATCTCGACAAAAACCGCGGGCACCAGCGCGGACATCAACGCGGATTTGCTTGCCGCCTCCGGGTCGGGGACGGCTTTGGGCGCCGAGAAAATCGAGAACGTCAAATCCCCGGCAACCCATGTGTCGGACCCCATTTCAAACGTGCGGGAGATTTGCTTTTGAGGAAACGGTTTTACCATGCCCTGCTTGAGCACGGCGTTGCTATCAACATCATAGCGCTTGGAGGAATCCGCACTGCTTTCAAAAAATGGAAGCGCCTGGTATCCACTGCCCCGGGCATTTTCCAAGCCGACAAATACGGATTCGTTCGCCGGCCCGCCAAGCTCGAGTCCCAAGCTCCCTTTGGCACCGGGATACCCGAGGGTGAATGAGGCAAATGCACCGACCGGCGAGTGGTGCGCGTTGAAGAAGTTTTCTGATGTCATATCAATTGCGCTTATTGGAGGCATCCACGTCGGTTTGCGAATCAAACCCGCGCTCGGTGCTGCCTGTCCTGAGAAGCTCCATGTCCCGCGGAGGAACGACCGGCCGGTAGGCATCGGCATAGAGGCCGATCTTGGCGACCGGCACCTGTGGGAATCCCGGAAGCTCCGCGAGCACCGCGGCGTCCGGCCGGATCGTGAAATCCAGCGCGTCCGCGTCCACAAAGATGCCGGGGTCCGCGCTCACGACGTTGTTCTGGTACGTGACGCCCCCGAGATCGGAATCTTTATTGGATTTCCGGAGCTCGGTTCCGCAGGCGACGATCAGGTTTTCCTCGATGAGGATCCCGCCCGGGCGCTCCGGGTTGCCCTCCAGGATTCCTGCCAGCTGCGGATATTTTTCGCTCCAGGGCGGGGCCAGATAGGGGACGGAGTCGAGGTCGTCCCGGAGCCGGCGGTCGGTCGCGGTGTATCCCCGGGAAAGCCCGCGGGCATCGACGTGCATCGCCCGCGTGCATTCCACAAAAATGTTGTTGCGAAAGATCTGATCGCTTCCGCCGCCAATAAACCCGCCCGATTCGGTTTTATAGGCGATATTTCCCAGGAACGTATCCCCGCAGTCACCATCATCCACATAGAACGCATTCGCATTCATCGAGTGGTGCACCATATTGTTCCGGACGATGTTGCCCCGCGATGTCCAGCCGCCGGTGGTGTAAAAGCTCCCCAGGTCGCTCGACCCGAGGCCGATCCGGTAGATGTCGTTAAATTCAAAAACGTTCTCGTTCCCGGAGTAGACGATCCCGCTGTTGGCAGAGTCGTGGATCCGGTTATGGGCGACGAGGTTGCCGACCGTCTGGGACTTTGTGCCCAGCCCGCCGTCGATTCCGGGCGCCGGAAAAAAGAGCCCGGCATGGGAGACGATATTATTTAGGATCCTGTGTTCGCCCGGGCTCAGCGTCGCTCGATCGCCGCCGCGATACACAATCCCGGAAAACCCGGTCTGTGTGGTGTCGTTCGAAAGAACGGTGTGCCGTGTCCCGCCATCCACGACGATCGCATTTTTGGAGACGTTCGAAACCCGGCATCCCGCGATCAGCACATCTTCGCCGCCCTGGACCCGCACGCCGTCGCCCAGGCCGCTGTCCACCTCGAAGCCTTCGAAAGAAAAGTGGGAGACCCCGTCCAGCTTGACGACCGGCTCGCGGTTGTCGGTCACCAGGAGCTCGCCGGAGGGCTCGGGAGCAACCACGTAGAGGGTGTTGTCGGCAAATCGGATCGCCCACTCGCCGGGGGAATCCATCGCGTCGATGAGGTTGATGGCCTCCCACGGCTCCTCGCCCGAGCCGGGCCCGACCCCGTTGCCGGGAGCGCGCTGGTACTTCGAGCCGATGCCATTCTGAACCGGGGCTGCCAGCGTGATGGTCCGCTTCTCCGGGTCGATAGAACCAACCTTTACCGCCTCAATCACCCATGGCACCCGCCAGAACCCGCGCACCCAAAGCCCGTCCTCCACGGCCATCTGCCAGCGTAGCGGTTCGTCTCCGCGAAAAACAAAGGTCCCCGCCGAGCCGGGCGTAATCCCGTTGTCCAGGACGGTCTCGATCATCGAATATTTTCCGTTGCCCGGCCAGCGGGAGAGCGGGAGCCGCTTGCCATTCCAAAAAACCTCCAGCAATTCGAGACCTCGGAAGTTGTCCCGCAGCGGCTGGACTTCCAATCCGGCCTCGTCCAACGACAGGGCGCGTGCCTGGCCTCGGGCAGCGGCCGGAATGCGATCGAGCAGCGCGGCGTCCTTGATCTCACGAAGCATGGAATCGGGCACGACCAGCCCGGAGGAAATCCGAACCTTTTCGCCGGGCGCGGCGCGGTAGACGACCCTCCGGTCCGGGGCTCCGGAATCCAGGCTGGTGAAGGCAAGACCATTCCGGAAAACATAGTGGCCGCCGCCAACCAGCACGGTGACCGGCCGGTCTGTGACCCGGCGGGCCGCATCCCGGGCCTCCTCCAGATTTTGAAACGGCAGCGCCTTGGTTCCGTCCCCACCGGGAGCGGCGGCAGCCGAGACATGGATCACCTGCGAATGGTCAGAAGGCTCGGCGGCCGGAGAGACCGGTTCCGGGATTGACGCCGCGGCCGGAGTCGGGGCCGGAGTCGCTGCCGGAGTCGCTGCCGGAGTCGCTGCCGGAGCC
>JBGTAT010000241.1:0-7538 GCA_041749755.1 Terrimicrobiaceae bacterium
TTACGTGCGTATTTTATTGGTAAGTCGTTGAAAAATGGGGAGTCGAGAGAAAAACACGCCTGGGTCGCATCTATATGTGGGGGTGAAAATCGACTTTTTGGAATTTCCTGAAAATCCACCCTGTTTTCGGACAGGCCCTACCTCGTTTGGGCGACCGAGCCTGGGAGCGGCCACGTCTCGCCTGTCTTCCAATGATCCGAACCCATGACATATGCCTGCACGTTCGGCCAGTTCTTTACCCCGTTGTCGATCCCCCGCACATAGCGATCCATCCAGTCGAGCACGACCTGCTCGTATTGGATTCGTGCGGCGGGACCAAACGTTCGATTGCCCGCGGCGTCTTTGCCGGTGGCGGCGACGCCGTGGATCCACGGTCCAAGGATCAGCTTGTTCCGCGGGTCCGCCTCGCCCGCGCGCGCCTTGGCTAGTCCGACAAAATTGGTGATCGCCCCCTCGCTGCCGTAAGCTTCGTCATGCCAGCCGGAGAGGCTCAGGACAGCGGCTTTTACGTTTCCGTATTTGGTCCGAAAATTCCCCCACTCCCACCAGGGATCGTAGGGCCCGTGTTCGATCCATGTGTAATAATAAGGTTCGGTATCTCTCAGGTGGGGCATTTCCAGAGTGGGAATCCATCCTTGGATGGCATCGCTGCCGCCGAGTTTCTTCCACTCGGCCTTGGCTTCGTCGTATGTTTTTGGCCCCGGCAGGTTCTTTTTGACACGCTTATCCGGGGACATGTTGATATAGCACCAATTCGCCCAACCGGACTCAAAAACTCCCCCGAAATAGATTGCTTGAGGACCGATGGTCGACGGCCCCATCGCCGGTACCATCGCCTTCAAGTGCGGTGGATTCTCCACCGCAGCGAGCCACTGGACAGCACATGGATACGACAGCCCGAATGTCCCGACATTTCCGTCGGACCACGGCTGCTGCGCCGCCCACTCGATGGTGTCGTAACCGTCTTTACCCTCGTTTTGATAGGCAACAAATTCCCCATCCGACGCAAACCTGCCGCGAACGTCGCAGACCACCATTGCATAACCGCGCTTGACGGCTTCCGCAAATGTCTTCTCGTTGTCCTCGTCGCCCTCGCTCTTGTCATAGGGTGTCCGAAAGATGAGGACCGGATACTTGCCATCTTTCTTCGGTCGGCGAACGTCAGCCCGCAGGATAACGCCGTCTCGCGCCGGGATCGCAACATTTTTCTCGACGTAAACGCCGGAGTCCGCCGCCTGTTCCGCGCGGCCAGAGCTGGCGATGCCCGCGAGCCCGGCCAGGAAAACGCATGTCCCCATGAGCGCCCTCCGGATTGATGGGTTCCCCCAGAGATCGCCGCCACCCGTAAGCATTTTCATCAGGCAGCCAGAATGTCATTCCAGTTGCACGAAATCAACTGCAGGTTTGGGCTCGACCGGCTGATACCAGGGCGTTTGGCTGGAGGGGTTATAAGGACGGGACGAGAGAAGGCCATGGGGTCGCATCTTGACAATTGACACAAAAAGGTCAGGCCTGACCCGAATGGTTCTGGTTTAGGCGTTTTTTGGATCCAGCCCCTTCAGGGCAGATCGATATTGTGGGACGAGATCCCCGGGTAGCTGCGCAACCCAGGGCTATAGGATTAAGCCCCGTTAGGGCCTGCCAGCGCGATTCGGGTCAGTTCCCTCCCTATTGACATTCGGAAAAACTGAGGCAGGGATGGGGCATGCCAAGAACAGCTCGTGTTGAGGATGAGGGAACGATTGGTGCCCCTCGGGGGATTCGCTGGGGGATTGTCGGTCCGGGGGGGATCGCGCAGAAGTTTGCGCGCGACCTGCGGGTGTCCGATGGGGGCCAGCTGCGCGCGGTTGCCAGCCGGGACCGTTTGCGGGCACAGGATTTTGCGGACCGGTTTGGCGGAGAGCTTGTTTTTGATGATATCCGGGCCTTGGCAGAGGAGTCTTCCGTGGACATCGTCTATGTGGCGACCCCGCACAGCCACCATGCCGGGGTGGTGGAGATTTTGCTCGGGAATGGCAAGCCGGTGCTGTGCGAAAAGCCGCTGACCGTGAATGCCAGCGAGGCGCGTCACCTGATCGGCCTTGCCCGTGAAAACGGCATATTTTTCATGGAGGCGATGTGGACCCGCTGCCTGCCGGTGTATCTGCAGGTCCGCCGGTGGCTTGATGAGGGCCGGATCGGCCGATGCCGGTCGGTGGATTCGAGCTTCTGCGTGCGGGGGAATCAGGATCCCGAGAAGCGCTGGCTGAACCCGGCTCTGGCCGGCGGGGGGCTGCTGGATCTCGGGGTTTACAATTTGGCCGTCACCCAGCTGGCGATCCCATCGATCCCGACCGAAATCCAGGCGCTCGCCGGCATGTCCGCGACCGGGGTCGATGAATGGCTCTCGGTTTCGCTCGCGTACCCTGAGGGCGCCTTTGCCCGGTTTGGCTGCGGGTTTGTCGCTGCGGGGACGAATTCGCTGACGATCGCCGGCGACCGCGGAACGATCCGCATCCCGGAGCCATTCCTGAGCGCGCAGCGCGCGGTCTGCGAATCCGACGGGGAAGAGATCGCGTTTGAGGGCCGCTTTTTGGGAGAGGGCTTTGAATTTGAGATCAACGAAGCCATGCGATGCCTGCGCGAGGGGGAGGTCGAGAGCCCGCTGATCCCGCTCGATGACACGCTGGCCACCCAGCAGACGATGGACCGGATCCGCGAGCAAATCGGGCTGCGCTATCCGTTTGAGTTAGGTTTACGGACCAGCGCCGGGAGCTGATCGAGCGCGGTGATCGTGTGGTCCGGCGACACCTCCGCAAATTCCTCCGAGCCGGCAACCCTGAGCCAGACGGTTTGCGCGATCCCGGCATTCCGCGCCCCGAGGATATCCCGGGCGAGGCTGTTCCCGACCATTACCGCCTGATCGGGCGGGCAGCCGAGCTTGCCGAGGAGGATCTCAAAAATCCGCGGATTCGGTTTTCCGACCCCGTGCTCGCCGGAGACGGCGACCGCATCGAAAAACCCCTCGAGACCGCTCGCCGCGATCTTTTCGCGCTGGAGGTCGGGGGCGCCGTTCGTGAGGAGGCCGAGCTTGTGGGTCGGCTTGAGGAGTTCGAGCGTCTCCCGCGCTCCAGGCATGAGCCGCTGGAGGCGCCGGCGGCTGGCGGAAAATTCTTCGGCGAGCGCGTGGCCGCCCGCGCTAATGCCCTGGAGATTCAGCGCGGTGCCGAAGAGTTCGTCGCGGAACGCCAGCGACCATTTTCGGAGCGTCCGCAGCGCGGGGTCTGCAAACTCCCCCCAGAGGCATTCTTCGGCGGTGATCCCGATCTCGTTGCAGTAGGGTTGGGCCGGGTTGCCTGGCCAGAGCCCGACGGCGAGGTCCCGCGCATCCTGAACGAGGCGCGCCGGGTCTGCGGAGTAGAGGCTTGCGGCGAGTTGTGCGGATCCCAGCAGGGCTTCCTTCGAGATCTCCTCATCCACCATCAGGGTGTCGTCCAGGTCAAATAGGATGGCGGTCATGCCGGCATCCCACCTCAAACCCGGCTTTCGTGTCGATCCCGGAAAATTTGGTGGCCGATCTGCGTTTGACAAACCGTCCCGCCGACAGGAATCTCCCGGCTCGAATGATTGACCGACTTGAACGCCATCTGGGACGATTTGCTATTCCCGGCCTGATCCGATACGTGGTTGCGCTGAATGCGCTGGTGTTTCTTTTGGTGTATTTCCTCCCCGAGTACGCGCAGGTTCTCGCGCTCGATCGGGCGGCGATCCTGCGCGGCGAGGTCTGGCGGGTGGTCACGTGGATCTTTCTTCCCGAGACCCAGAGCATGTTCTGGATTCTTTTTTACCTTCTTTTCACCTGGTGGCTGGGCGACCTGCTCGAGGAATCCTGGGGGACGTTCCGGCTCAATGCCTATTACCTCCTTGGCATGGCGCTCTGCATCGGGTCCGCGTTTATTTTCGGGGCCTCCGGCGGAAACCTTCTTCTGAACCTCTCGCTTTTCCTCGCGGTGGCGACGCTCGCGCCGAATCTGGAAATCCTCATCTTTTTTATCCTGCCCGTAAAAATCAAGTGGGTCGCGCTGTTCAGCCTGATCTTCCCGGCCGGCATCCTGCTCTTCGGCCCGCTGGCCGCGAAGATGGTCGTCGTGATGTGCCTGGGGAACTACCTGCTCTTTTTCGGGCCGTCCGCCCTCCGCGGGGGCCTCGACAGCCAGCGGACGCGCAACCGGCGGTCCCGGTTTGAGGCAGCAAAGCTGTCTACCGCTGACCCGCTCCACGCCTGCGCGGTTTGCGGGGCAACCGACATCTCGCACCCGGACGTCGATTTCCGCGTCTCCGCCGACGGGAAGGAATACTGCACGAACCACCTGCCGGGCCGGGCGTGAGCGCGCGCTGCGGCGAAAAGGGATTGCACCATCGGCCATCCCGGCGGACACTCGCAACCCGGATGAAATCCCTCCTCCTCCCACTCCTGGTATCCCTCGCGCTCTCGGCGTGTTCGCCCCCGCCCGCCCCGGAGGCCGTCGTTCCCGCCGAACCCACTCCCTCTGCCTCCCCGTCCGATTCCGCAGCCCCGTCCGCCGCGGTGGAGCCCAAAGATTTTACCGGCACATGGGCGATGGCCGACGAGCACGGGCAGGCGTTTGAGTTGGTGATTTTTCCCGGCGGCCAGGTGGTGAGCACCTGGACGAAAGGTTCATCCGGCGCGCGGGGCGAGCGCGGGTTCTGGCGGACCGAAGGTGACCGGCTCCTCGTCTTTTTTCATGACGGCTGGACCGATGTGATCCGGGAGGTTGGCGGCGGCTTTCAGCACCGGGGGTTCGAGCCGGGCGCCGATCTGGCGGGGCGCTGGAAAAACGAATCCCCCGCGCGGAAGCTCGACGGCGACGGGTTCACCGGGATCTGGCAGCTCAACAAGGAGCCCGACGGAAGCTACCTCTACGTCGCGCTGCAATCGTCCGGCCGCGCGTTCAGCACGATCGGCGGCGGCACCGAAGGAAAGTGGGAGGTCACGAAGGACGGCGCCCTCTGCTCGTGGCCGGACGGCTGGAACGACCTGATCTATCCCTCGCAGGATGGCTACCAGAAGCGCTCGTGGGTCGGGCCGGCCGATCAAAACTCTACGCCGCCGGACATCTCGGTCGCCACCCGGGTCGGGTCGGCCAAATTTTTGGTGTCCCCGTGAGCCGGCCTGTGGCGTACAATCACCCATGACAGTTCTTTTTTTGATCGGCGGTTCGGCGGCCATTGCGATGGCGATGATGGTGGTGGTGTGGGGATTTGCGCGTCGCATGAACAATGCGGGGATCGTCGACATCTGGTGGTCGTTCGGGTTCACGCCGGTGGCGGTCTTCTGCGGGATTTTCGGCAGCGGGCATCCGCTGCGCAACGGCCTGATCGCGGCGATGGTCTGCGCGTGGAGCCTCCGGCTCGGCACCCACCTCTACAAGCGCGTGATGTCCCACCATCCGGAGGAGGACCCCCGCTACGCGGCGCTGCGCGCACAGTTCCCCCGGTTTACGTGGCTCATGTTTTTTGGTTTTTTCCAGCTTCAGGCCGTCCTGATCGCCCTGCTCAGCATCCCGGTCGCGCTCGTCTGCGCAAACCCGGCCGGAGGGATCGGGTTTCTTGAGGTCGCCGGCGTCGCGCTCTGGCTCGTTGCGATCGGCGGCGAGGCGATCGCCGATGCCCAGCTGGCGGCGTTTCGGGCCGACCCGCGGAACCGGGGGCGCGTCTGCCAGTTCGGGCTCTGGAAGTACTCGCGCCATCCGAATTACTTTTTTGAATGGCTCGTCTGGATCGCCTACTTTATTTTTGCTCTGGGCTCGCCCTGGGGTTGGGTTGGGGTGATCAGCCCGCTTCTGATGCTCTATTTCCTGACGTGCGTGACCGGGATCCCGCCTGCTGAGGAGCATTCCCTGGCCTCCCGCGGCGACGCCTACCGCGACTACCAGCGCCGCACCAGCCCGTTTATCCCCTGGCTTCCAAAACCCTGACCCTATGATCTCCATTGACGACCTCCTGGCAAAAAACCTGCTGCCCGATGCGGCAATCCGCCTCGGCATCCGCAACCTGCTGGCGAAAAAGCTGCGCGAGGAGACCCGCGATGGGGTCGAGGCGCAGGGCGAGGCGCTGGCCGGCTTCCTGGCCGACCTCAAATCCCGCCCGATCGCGATCAAAACCCGCGCCGCCAACGAGCAGCACTACGAGTTGCCGACAGAGTTCTTCCGTCTCGTGCTCGGACCGCGCATGAAGTATAGCAGCGGGTTCTGGCCGTCCGAGGCCACGACCTTCGCCGAGTCCGAGGAGGCGATGCTCGACCTGAGCTGCCAGCGCGCGCAGCTCGCCGACGGGCAGGATGTTCTCGAGCTCGGATGCGGGTGGGGAAGCCTCACGCTGTGGATGGCCGAACACTACCCGGCCTCGCGCATCACCGGGGTCTCGAACTCGGCGACCCAAAAGCTTCACATCGAGGAGCAGGCGGCCCGGCGCGGGCTGAAGAACATCCGGATCATCACCGCCGACATGAATGACTTTGAGGCCGGCGACGGCGGGTTTGACCGGGTCGTCTCGGTCGAGATGTTCGAGCACATGAAAAACTACGAGCTGCTCCTGCGCAAAATTGCCGGCTGGCTTCGCCCCGGCGGGATGCTGTTCGTCCACATCTTTACGCATCGCGAACACGCCTACCACTTTGAGGGGACCGATCCCTCCGACTGGATCACGCGCTACTTTTTTGAGGGCGGCACGATGCCCTCCGACGATCTCCTGCTCTACTTCCAGGAGGACCTCGCGATCCAGCGTCACTGGCGGGTCAGCGGGACCCACTACCAGCGGACGTCGGAGGCCTGGCTGGAAAACATGGATGCGAACGAGGCGTCGATCACCCCGATCCTGGAAAAAACCTACGGGCCGGAGCAGACTGCGAAGTGGCGCGCATACTGGCGGGTCTTCTTCCTTTCGTGCGCCGAGCTGTGGGGGTTCCGCGGCGGCAACGAGTGGCTGGTGAGCCACTACCTTTTTCGCAAGCGCGGAAATTGAGGCTCGCCGGGTCGGCAGGAGCCGTGGCAGGTTCCCGGGCAAGTTGATTTTGAAATGAGCAAGAAGCAGTCCAGAGTGACGGTGGCGCGCGGGGGAAAAGTTCTTTCCGAGTACGCCACGCTCCAGCTTCCGTCGCTCCTCGAGACCGGGCATCTCCGTGCGGATGACCAGTGCCAGGATCCTGAGTCGGGAGAGTGGGTCCCGCTGGATGTTTTTCTCAAGGGCGTCACCGGGTTTTCAAGAAGGGGAACGCCGGTGACCGCCGAGGCCGAAGACCCCGAGCAGGTGCCTCCGGGTGCCTTTGCCGCTTGGACTCTCGCAGGGCTTTGCCTGTTGATCGCTGCCGGCGCAGGAGTGTTTGCCTGGATTCAGCAGGACGAAATGGCCTCGCTGCGAACGCGCCTGGCAGCCGCGGAACAAACAAACCACGATTGGCAGCAAAAGTACCACCAGGTCCTCTTCGCGGCCCGCGAGGTCGCGCCCGACGACATGGTGCGCGGCCGGGCGATCCTGCG
>JBGTAT010000242.1:0-28034 GCA_041749755.1 Terrimicrobiaceae bacterium
TGCCTGGAAGCAGCCCAAGCACGGGAACAAACCAGCCTCCTAAAAGGAGCAAAATGCTGACTGGAAAGCCGGATGCGGGAAATCCGCCCGTCCGGTTTGGTGGGAGGGGCGGGGAGTCATATCCCCGCTCCTACCCCAATCGGTTTGCAACTATCGGGCATGCGCCCTTCGATTCCAAAATGGAAAATCAACCCCATACCGCAGAAACAAAGTGCGCGAGGATTTTCTCGTCTTTGGTGACAAGCTGATGACCCGCGGAGATCGCATGCGCAACAATCATTCGGTCAAAGGGATCCCGCGTCCAGGGCTGCCTCAAAGCTTCGCTGATGACGCCGAGGAACGGATGCGGACAGACGCGCAACCCGATCTCGCTCGCTAGGTCGGCAAAGATCCGCTCGGCATTCACAGAAAGTCGCCCGATCTCATGCAAATACTCCAACTCCAGCAAAACAACGGGGCAGATGATCAGCTCCCCGGTATCGAAACGTCGAAGAAGGTCGCCGGGGAAGCGTTCTGTTTCTCCGGCGTGCAGCCACGCCACCACATGTGTATCCAAGGCTATCATGGATTCCACTCCCCGGACCAGTCCCGGTGAACAAGGTCCTCGGCGTTTCCTATGATCGTTGGCCGGCGCCGAAGATTCGCCATTCGCGAGACCGTCTGCTCGGGAACAATCCGCAGAGACCGCCCCTTCCTCCGCACCTCAATCGGTTGGCCGGTCTTTAAGACCTCATCAAGAATCTGATAAATATTTTCCCGAAGCTTCGTGCTTGAAATCGCCATGAGACGACCCTAGGCAATGCACGTACGTTTTTCAACATGGAATACGTACGTATCTGTGAATGCGTTTTGTGCCACCTATTCTGCCTGCAGCCGGGCGAGCCGGGCATCTTCCTGAGCCAGGACCTGGCGGCGACGGATGACCGCCACCCGGCCGGCTGCGGCGGCGACCGCTGCGATCAGCACGAGCCAAACCCAAGGGGGGATCGACGTCGGGGGAGCCGGCGGGGTCGAAATTCGGAATGCAGGCGAGGGAGGTCCAGGTTGCCCTGCGGCGTCCAGCGCGATGATGCGGATCGTCCAAAAGGAATTTGCGGGGAGGCGGTGAATGTGGGCGGCGACCAGCTCCGGGCCGACTTGGATTTTCAGCTCCTTCCAATCCACCCATTCCACGTTGATCTGAGCATCCTTCGCCGCGGAAAGTTGGCGGCGCTGGATTTTGTAGCCGGAGGCATCTGGCGACGGGGGGGGCCATGCGATGGTCAGTTCGTGGGGGAGCGAGGAAATCAGCGAGGCCGTCAGGACAGGCGGCACGTTGCCTGGAGGAAGCTCTGTCGAGCTGGAAGTGCCCGGAATTTCGAGGAGGTGCTTGACTGGCATGGTGGCGGGATTTGACGGATGGGATGCTGGCATAGCAGTCCTTGGTGAGGTGGCGAGGCCCAGCTCCAATGGGTCTCCGCCCCGCGGTCGGAGCACAATCGCCCCAGGAATCGACCCCTGATTTCGCGGAAGGGAAATTTCGAACTCCTGCGAAGAGCCACCTGAAAGCACAGACAGCGAAGGATCGGGGGTCACCAGAACTCCTTCGGGTGCCGACAGGGTGAGCAGGGCATCCGTTTCGCCGGTGTTTTTTATCACAACGCGCCCTCGGAGGACCTGGCCATCATCGGAAAGCACGAGGGGAGGCTCTGGAGCAGCAACAAGGCGGGGAGGGATGGGAAGGAGCATAAACGGGAGGGCGGACTTGAAGCGGCCGGATTGGATTCCAACCATGCCTTCAAGGATTTTTGGAACACGTCCGAAAAACTCGGCCTCCACCGCAGCGGTCTGCCCGGGTCCGATAGTCACGCTCCCGGGACCGCGCCAGCCCTCCGGCCAGCTGAAGACCACATCTCTTTCCGCGGCCGTCGTATTGGTGATGGGGATACTGGCCTTTCCCCTCTCTCGAAGTTGAGGGGAGAAGATGATGCCCTCCTTCGGCCAGCTCACCGGAAAAACCCCTTTCCCCCGAAGCTCTACGGAGGCGGTCGCGTCGATCCTGATTCGATCAAAAAAATCTCGCTCATCTGCCGGAGAAAAAATGATGCGCCGGACCACGTCCTTGCCGGAGGCGATCGAAAAGCCTTCTGGATTTTTCGAAGTCCAGGGAGGGTTGACCGCGAGCTTGACCGCCGCAAGCCCGCCGCCGGTGTTCCTCAGCATCAGATCGCGCTCCTCGCTATCCCCGATATAAACCGTTCCAAAATCCAAAACGTCCGGGCACTCGATCACAGGGGGGCGCTCGGCAATCCGGATCCCCACCCGCGCAGCCGCCGAGACCGGGGAGTCGGAAGATTGGGCGGCAAATGTAAAGGAGTCATCGCTCGCAGTAGCTCCCGGCGTATAGGTCACCTCCGCGCTCCTGGGTCCGGTCCGCCGAACTTCCCCCACCACCCCGAATCGGGGAGGCTTGCGGATAAAAAATCGCAAAGGCTCCACGACCCGCCCGCCAACAGAAAGGGTCACCACAGCAGGTTCATTGGTGTAAACAACCACGCTCGACGGCTTTGCAAATGGGGGAACGGCAACCGGCGCACGATCTTGGGCAAACGCTGACTGCGCCACTAATGAGGCGCATGCCAGAGAAAGAATCGTGATTGTTCGCCGTGTGATCAAAAGGAAGTAGGTAGCGTCGCGTTTCACGCTACCACGGTGCATGGCAATGGGAAGACAGGAGCTTGCCCAAGCATGCAGTCTATCTCGCGGGCGATTTATCCTGGACCCGCAACGTCTTCCATCGTACGAATTGACCCATCGGGAAAGCAGATAAGCGCCCCCCTTCCGTGCATATTCCCGATCTCGATCAACCAAGGTTGTGTGCTCCAGCGGTAAGGGGTCGATGGGTGCGCATCAAACATCGTCGGGGTGTAATGAATTTTCGGACGTCCCTCTTTGCTTTTGCTACACACCAGTCGCTTGATCGAAGGGCACATCCAAACTTCAGGCGTCCCGCCATAGGGAGCCAGCTCCTTGAGCCACCAGTCCTCATAGGCTTCCTCGCTGTTTCCTGTCTCGTTTACCGGCTCCTGTGGCCAATGCCCGACATCGGTAAGATACGCAGCCAGAGAGGATTGCAGGGACCGCATATTTGACATGCAGCGGGGAGCTTCGGCACTCATGGGAATTCCTTTGCTCACCGTGATGAACAAAGCCGCAAGAATACCAATGACCGCAATGGCTGCCAGAAGCTCTAAAAGAGTAATTCCAGAGCTACTTTTTTCCTCCCGCACGAAAAGGTTCCTGAAGAAAACTCCCTAGTTTGTGGAAGTTACCGTTGTCGAAGTGCGGACCCCTTTGAATTTGAATGGGGTGTTGGAGATTGAGCCTGCACTGTTTGTATATGTTGCGGTGGTCACATTGAAGCCGAACGCATTTGTTGCGATCCCGATCAGTTGGTTTGTTAATGCCGCTGATGGCGTGAGTTGACCACTGCCAGAGAAATCTCCGTTCCCGCTCATTTTACCTTTAAAGGACCCAGAGGAAGAATTGTTCGCGTTTAAAAGAACAATTGGCAACGATATCGAGCCGCTGGAATTTGTGGAGCTTAGCCCGGAGACAGAATCAAGAATTCCATCAACCTTGCTGCTATTGATATTGGCAACCACTGAACCGCGCTGAATTTGCCCATTTACAAAGAAAATCCAGTTGTTGCGTGTTGAAGTAGATGTCTGAGCTCCTCCAGAATACTGAAAGCGGAAGATTCCTGTGACATTTAACGCCCGAGCAGAAGCTTGATATGATCCATCAACACCGGTGACAAGAGGCGATCCATTGCTAAAAGGAGGTCCGCCAAACGAGCCCGCCTGAGCGGAAACGGAGGCGAAGACGGCGAGGAGGGCGGCAAGGGAACGCTTCATGGTTTTTGTTGCATAGGCGTTCGAGCGGCCGGTTGCAAGCACAAATTTCGGTTGCGGGATGCAAACTCGGACGACACGGCTCTTGTTCCGCCGCAGCCATGGCGGAGGCGAAAGGTCGTCCCTCCATCGCCGGGGCGCCCGTTCCCTTTGACCGCCTGCTTGTCGCGCAGGCCATTTCGGAAAAAATCCCCCTGATGACTTGTGACGAGGAAATCGTCAAATCTCCGTTAAAAACGCTCTGGTAGGGGAGACCGACCATCCCCATACGAACGGCGGCTTCACCGACAAGGTTCCAACAATCGGACAAATCCCGCCCTCTCGAAATGTTCGTCATGGGTGAATGCCTCGGGAATCTGCAACTCCCGCATGACGAGAAAGCTTGTCACGTCGGTAAAAGAATATCCCTGATCGCGATACTTGAGAAAGTAGGATCCCGCCTCGAGGAAGCGGGATTTATCGATCATCGTGAGAGTCAAGGCAGCCGAATCATTCACCACTTTGAAAAACGCATCCAAGGCCAGTGAAGCACCGCGAACCATGAGCAATGTGGCCGTTTCATCCACCACATAATCCGTTGTCACCAAGGGAACCTTCCTCCTCCCGAACTCCCGCATGAGGGCTTGAGAGCGAACATGCCATGCGTCGCGACGATCCAACAGGCTATACCAGCCCATCGTATCCATGAACACTGGCTTCATTTATCGTAAATCAGGGCATCCGCCGCGCGAGAATCCAGCGTTCCGCCCAAATCCTCCCCGTGTTCGAACACTGCATAAACCGGATCGGAAATCTCAATCGGCTGGTTTTTTTTTAGAGGAAACAACTCGCCGACCGGGCGGTTGCGATAGGTGAGCCGAAAACTCTCTCCCCGCACCAAGCGTCCGACCAACCCCTTCGCATTCCGTCTGACATCAAGCAGGGATATCGTCTCCATTGACGATAAGTGCCACTTCAAGTTGCTTTTGTCAACTCCTGTTTTTAGGGAAACGAACTCATGCCGGACGGGTACACGCGGCACTTTTTTCGTTCAAAGGCAGGCTACTCCGTCAGCGGATTCACGAGCGCCAACCTTGGGAAATAGCGCCGCAGATAGCCCCGGTCGATTGCAGCAAGCCGGGTGCATTGTTTCTGGGCATGCGCCGCAATCAAGAAGTCCGGGATGAGATGCTCCCGCGCCCCCCCCTCGTGGCGGTATCCCAGGTGGATCAACCCGGCCAGACGTGCGGATTCGGGATTGATCTCGTCATAGGAAATGGCGAGCGAACCAAGCGCCGCGAGAAGTGCGTCCGCCGAATCGAACCCCGCTGCAATTTCTGCGAAAACCACCGGGCAGATGCAAAGCTCCCCGTTCTCGGCACCAAATTTCAACTCCTTCTCCCACCGCTCAAAGTCCGGCTCTTTCCCCCAAATCGCCAAAAGGACCGACGTGTCGATGGCGGTTCTCATCCCGCGGCAGGCGGCAATTCGACAGGGCCGCGCATTTCATCAAGAGCCTTCCCGGCTGACATTCCAGCGTAGGGGTTTTTCCACATCGCACGAAAGTGATCCCAGGCATCCGGCGCAACCGCTTTGGTCGCTTTCAAAAATGGCACTTTTTCGTCAAAATCCAGTCGGTCACCAGCCTTCAATCTCAGCATCTTGCGGATTTTGACAGGAATCGTAATCTGCCCTTTACTGGTAAGGGTTGCTTGCATGCGATAAATGTAAGGAAAAACATTCCGACTGTCAATAGTCCGATGAAGGATGTGATGGTTGCGGATGTCCGCCCTGCGGACAAATAGTATTCCTAAACCTTCCGCCGGGTGTCCGGATTGACGGTGGGCCGTATGTCATCCCTCCATCGCCAGCGCGCTCGTTCCCGATTGGAGGGCGATGCTCGGTCGGCGCCCGCTTGTTGGCTTGCGGGGTCAGACAAAATCGGACGACACGGAGGTCGTCCCTCCAGCGCTGGTGCGCCCGTTCCCCTTGGAGGGCTCTGCTCCGTCAGTGCCCACTTATTGGCTTGCGCGGCAGACGAAGTCGGACGACACGGAGGTCGTCCCTCCAACGTGGAGCGCCCGCCTACTGGCAGGCTTCGCATTCCTCCCCGTTGCGCATCGCCTCGATCGAGCAGACGAGCTTTTCCTCGGCGGAGAACTCCTTTTTTCCGCTGCCGGCAACGACCCCGCGGAGCTCTTTTTTGACGTTTGTCGTCGGCCCCTCGATGCTCGAGGCTCCGAGCGTGCGGAGGTAGTAGGTGGTTTTGAGCCCGGTGTGCCAGGCCCGGCGGTACATGTGGCTGAGGACCTTCATGTCGGGCTCGCTGATGAAGAGGTTGACCGACTGGGACTGGTCGATCCACTTCTGTCGGCGGGCGGCGGCGTCGATGACAAACTGGAACGGGATGCCGAAGACGGTGAGATGCTTGCGGACGAGGGCCTCCGGGATCCCGTCGATATTTTTCAGCTCGCCCTCGAAGTATTTGATCTGCTCGAGCATCGCGTCGTCCCACTTGCCGAGCATTTTAAGGTCGCGGACAAGCTCGGTGCTGAGGATGGTGAATTTTCCACCGAGGTTTTCCTTGGCGTAGAGGTTTTTATAGTTCGGCTCGATGCACGGGGTGGTGCCCATGATGTTTGAGATCGTGGCGGTCGGCGCGATGGCGATCACGTTCGAGTTCCGCATTCCCTGAGCCTGGATCTTGGCGCGGACCGGTGCCCAGTCCATGAGTCCACCGCGAGGCACATCGATCGGGAGGCCGCGCTCCTCCTCGAGGAGGTCGACGGTATCCTGCGGGAGGAGCCCCCGCTCCCACTTCGAGCCCAGGTACGAGCTGTACGTGCCGCGCTCGGCGGCCAGGTCGCTTGAGGCGGAGTAGGCGTAAAAGGCGATCGCCTCCATGAACTCGTCATTGAACTCGACGGCCGCGTCGCTGGCAAAGTCCAGGCCGCGTTTGAAGAGCGCGTTTTGGAGTCCCATCACGCCGAGCCCGATCGGGCGGTGGCGAAGGTTCGAGCGGCGGGCCGCCTCGGTCGGATAGAAGTTGATGTCGATGACGTTGTCGAGCGCCCGGACGGCGATCTGGATCGTCTCCTGCAGCATCGCGTGGTCAAGCGATCCGTCCGCCTTCATGTGGGTATCGAGGACGACCGAGCCGAGGTTGCAGACGGCCGTCTCGTCCTCGCTGGTGTTGAGGGTGATCTCCGTGCAGAGGTTCGACGAGTGGATGACGCCGGCGTGGTCCTGCGGGCTGCGGAGGTTGCAGGGGTCTTTGAACGTGATCCAGGGGTGCCCGGTCTCGAGCAGCATCTTGAGCATCTGCTTCCACATTTCGATCGCAGGAACTTCCTTCGCGGTGATCTTACCCTCCCGTGCGAGCTGCTCGTAGCGGAGGTAGTGCTCCTCAAATTTCCGGCCGTACGAGTCGTGCAGGTCGGGGGCCTCGTTCGAGCGGAAGAGGGTCCAGGTCTCGCGGGCCTCCATCCGCTTCATGAAGAGGTCGGGCACCCAGTTCGCCGTGTTCAGGTCGTGGGCGCGGCGTCGGTCGTCTCCCGTATTCCGGCGGAGCTGGAGGAAATCCTCCACGTCGTTGTGCCAGGACTCGAGATAGGCGCAGCCCGACCCGCGGCGCTTGCCGCCCTGGTTGACCGCGACCAGCTGGTCGTTGTGGAGCTTGAGGAACGGGATGACCCCCTGGCTCTCGCCGTTCGTGCCCTTAATGTAGCTTCCGGTTCCGCGCACGGCCGTCCACGACCCCCCGAGCCCGCCCGCCCACTTCGAGAGGTAGGCGTTGTCGGCAATGCCGCGCTGCATGATCGACTCGATCGAGTCGTCGACCTTGTAGAGGTAGCAGCTCGAAAGCTGGCTGTGCAGGGTGCCCGCGTTGAAGAGCGTCGGGGTGCTCGAGCAGAAGCGGCGGCTCTTGTAGAGGTTGTAGAGCCGGATCGCCCACTCCTCGCGCTCGGCAGGCTCCTCCAAAAAGAGTCCCATCGCCACGCGCATCCAGAAAAATTGCGGCGTCTCGATCCGGCGGGCCGGCTTCCGGGTTTTATCCACGATCAGGTACCGGTCGTACAGGGTCTGGATGCCGAGAAAATCAAAGTCCATATCCGCGGTGGGATCGATCGCATCGGCCAGGGCGTCGAAGTTGTAGGAGAGGAGCTTCGGGGAAAGCCGCTCGATGGACACGCCATGGCGGATGTAGTTCTTGAAAGCGGTGCGGTGCGCGGCGCGGAGCCCCTCGATCCCGTCCCGCACGATCTTCCAGTCCAGGACCTCCTCGTAGATGTACGAGAGCATGATGCGCGCGGCAAACTTGGCGAAGTCCGCATCCCGCTCGATGAGCGTGCGCGCGTTGAGGATGATCGTGTTCTTGAGGATATCCTCGGTCACCTCGGTTCCGATCGACCGGCGCAGCTCGCGCTCGATCTGCGAGGCATCCAGGTTCAGGTCGAGCCCGATCATGCCAAACTGGATCCGCCGTTTCAGCTCGCTGCCGTCCCAGAAGACATTCTGGCCATCCCGCTGGCGCACGACGATGAGCGAGTCCTGCTGCTCGGGCGTCGCGGGGGGAAGGCTGCCGGTCTCCTCGCGGAGCCGGGTGCGCTGCGCGCGGTAGAGAATGTAGCTCTCGGCCACCTTGAAATAGCCCTGCCGCATCAGCTCTTCCTGCACCATGTCCTGCACGTCCTCGATGTGCACGAACGCCTGGTCCCGGTGGCGGACGCGGTCGGTCACCGCCCGCGAAATCGAGGCGGCCGCCTCCGCATTTTCCTTCGTTGACAGGAAGGCCTTCCGGCAGGCGGTCTCGATCTTTCCTTCGATCCAGGGTACGACGGTCCCATTGCGCCGGATCAGGCGGACGTTCACCGGCGTGCGCGACGATCCTGCGAGACTGCCGGCGCCGACCGATCGGAGCGAGCGCTTAAAAACCAGGCTCTTCGCAACGTCGTGCGCGTCGTTTTCGATCAGCGCCTTTTCGATGAGGAGCGACAGATCGTTCTCGGAGAGCTTCAGCCCGCTGCCCTCGCGGACCTGCTCGAGCAGGCGGGTCGCAACCGAGTGGGCGACGTTCGCCACAAACCCGCGGTTTTCCTCGTTAAAAATATCCTTCTCCTCGCGGGAGAGGAGGAGGTCGGTCAGCGCCGCGCCGATCTCGTCCGCCACATCGGCCAGGTTGAACGCATGTTCCTCGCCGCTGCTGTGCGAGACCAGGATCTCGGGATGGGGGGCGGCGGCCGGGTCCAAAGCATCGCGCCAGGCAAAGCCGGGCTTCTGGTCGCGGGGGGTGGTGACCAGGCGCTTGAGGGCGATGTCTTCGTCGAGGGAAATGTGGCGGATCATGGCGGGTTGTGCGGTTCTCTGCGGTTTTCTGCGGTGAAAGTTGGTCGTTTTTTGGGACGTGCGAGCGCGTGCTAGAGGTCGTCGTCCGAGATACCGGCCGTGTCGACGGCCCGGCGGTACTCGGTCACCCGGCCCTCAAAAAAGTTTGTCTCCTTTTTGATCTCCATCATTTCGGAGAGCCAGGGGAGCGGGTTGGCGATCGGCGGATTGAGCGGCTCCAGGCCGACCCCCTCCAGCCGACGGTCCCCGATGTAGTCGATGTAGGTGGTGAACTCCTCGGCGGTGAGGCCCACGGCAGAGACCGGAAGGCAGTCCTGAATGAAGCGCTTCTCCAGGGCCACCGCCTCCCGCATCGTCGCCCGAAGGTCCTCGCGGAAATCCTCCGTCCATACATCCGGGTTTTCGTCCACAAGATCCTGGAAGAGCTGGCGGAGGAGCTCGATGTGGTTCGACTCGTCGCGCAGCGTGTAGCTGAACATCTGGCCGATCCCCGGAAACTTGTTCTGCCGGTAGAGGGCCAGGACCATCCCGAAGAGCCCGTAAAACTGGGTCCCCTCCATGCACTGGCCGAACAAAAACATGTTTTTCGCCAGGGCCTTCTTGTTTTCCGTGAGCGTGAGGTCGGTGTCGCGGCGCAAGGCGCGGCTGTTGCTCACCACGAAGTCGGTCTTGTCCTTGATCGTGGCGATGTCTTCGAACATGGCCTCGCACTCGTGCGGGTTGATCCCCAGCGAGCTGATCATGTACACCAGCGAGTCCGCATGGATGTTCTCCTCGTGGGCGTGGCGCCCGAGAACCAGCTTCAGCTCCGGCGCGGTCACCGCCTCGCGAATCACGTGGAGGATGTTGTCGCCGACAATCCCCTCGGCTGCCGAAAAGTAGCCGATCCCCATCTTGATGATCCAGCGCTCCACATCGGAAATGTGGCCGCTCGTATCCCGCCAATGCTCGCAGTCCTTCTGCATCTGGATATCCTCCGGCTCCCAGTGGTTCGCCTTCATGTTCTTGTAAAGGTCGTACGCCCAGCGGTACTTGAGCGGCAGGATGTTAAAAAACATCGTCTGCCGGCCGTTGATAACCTTCTTCGCGGCAAATGCCGCCTCCGCCTTGTCGCGGTCCAGAACAAATTGACGATCTCCGAGTGTGATGGTGGTTGTAGCCATATTAATATCTTAGTTACGAAAAACGGCGGGGGGGAGGAGTCACGAAACCTTGCCCCTCTTCCCCGGTGATCTTCGTGAAGGACGGATCCTTTGAGAAAATATGCTCAGGGTCAAGGGAAATCCTCTATATAGTGGTCAAAAAATCTCAGCAGCACTACATATTGTGCTTTGCCAAGTTATCTCCCCTATGCATCAAACTCTCGCTTTTCGTTGTTTTGGAACGCTTTTCACGTGCAACACTTCCGCAGGACCCTTCATTGCCCACCACAAGAAAGGCCGAAAAAAATTTAGTGCAGGGGGGCGACTCGTGCGGGTGGACCGATCCGCCAAGAACAACACATTCGAAAAAAGCAAAATATTTTTTCAAATAGGTTGCCAATCCGAAGCATGACGCTAAAAAAAACGTCGCTCCTTATGAAAAAACGCCATCTCCTTCCTGTTGTTGCGGTCTCCCTGATTTTGACGGGAGCCTCTGGCCTGGTCCATGCACAAACCCAAAGTTTCAGCGGCCAGTCCGCATTTTTCGGAGCGCCGACCCCTTCCGACTTTCCGTCCGACACCGGGGAAACTCCCGTCGGAGAGGACAACGCGGGGGTGGATCCGCTCGGGTTCATTGCCGGCAGTCCGATCGACTTCACGTTTGCGATCCGCGAGGGTTATGACGACAACCTTTTCACCACCCGCACGGACACCGACTCCAGCTTCTACACCAACTTTGCGGCGGGGATGGCCTACGAGTTCGGCAGCCCGCGCCTGCAGCTCACCACCAGCCTCGGCGGCGGGGCCACGTACTACTACACCCGCCCGGGGGATAAGATGGACTTCAACGGACAGTTCTCGCTGAACGCCACCTACCTGGCGACGCCGAAGCTGACCATCGCGATCGGAACGACCACCGCCTACCTGTCGCAGCCGGATACCAACATCATCGGCGGAACCAACCGGGTCGATGGCGATTACATCTACACCAATACCAACATCGACGGCACCTACCAGTGGACGGAAAAATTTTCGACCGTGACCGGGTACCAGTTCTACGGGAACTATTACATGGAGAGCTCGCTGAACGACACGCAGTCGTTCATCTCGCAGATGATCCGCCAGAACGCCCGCTGGCTGCTCCTCCCCAAGACGACCATCTTTCTGGAATACCGCGCCAACCCGATCACCTACGTCGGCGGGGCCGGGCTCAACAGCTTCGGGAACTTCGCCCTCTTCGGGGTTGACCAGGTTTTTAACCCCCGCTTCAAATGGACCGCCCGCCTCGGCGTTGAGCAGCGCTTCAACCAGAACCCGATCGACGGCGACTCCACCTACCTCGGCCCCTACGGCGAATCGAACCTCAGCTACCAGTTCGGGCCGTCCTCCACACTGTCGTGGAATGCCCGCTACGGAACGGAACCATCGGGCCTGACAAATGTCACGCAGCGGCAGACGTTCCGCACGGGGCTCGCCGTCAACCATGGCTTCACCCCGCGCATCTCCGCAAACCTCGGGTTTAATTTTCAGTACGACTATTACGACCAGGCCAACGTCATCGACCCCTTCTACCAGGCGCTTTTTGACGTGAGCGCCGGGATTGCCTTCAAGGTGAGCCGCCACGTCTCGATCAATGCCGGATACCAGTTCGTCACGGTGTATGCCCCGGAGAACATCGGGTTCGAATACACCCGCAACGTCTGCTTCGTCGGCGCCAACTTCGGGTTTTAAACAATTCGTCGGACGAGACGGCCCCGGTTCCGCCGTAGCCTTGGCGAAGGCGAAAGGTCGTCCCTCCACGCTGGCGCGCCCGCTCCCGTTGGAGGGCTCTGCTCCGTCAGGGACGACCTGTTGGCTTGCCTTTCATTGGGAGGGTTCCCCATTTCTCGCCGCTTGGTTTAGAGCATATTAAATAATATTGTAGCCGTTTTTATTTGTGCATAGAGTGTCGTTCATGAAGGCACTCTCGTTGGACCTGCGCGAACGCATCCTCTCCACCTACGACAAGGAAAACGGCACCCGGGAACAGGTGGCGCGGAGATTCCGGGTCTCGCTGGGTATGGTAAAAAAGCTGATCCAGCAGCGTCGGCACACAGGGGAGATCGGCGCGCGCCGCCACCTCTGCGGACGTAAGCCTCGCATCTTGGAGTCCCACCGCAGCCAGATGCGCGCGATCCTGAAGAAAAAGCCAGATATCACACTAAAGGAACTGAGGGAGGCCGTGGCTTTGGACTGCACACTGCCAGCCATCCACTACGTCCTAGAGGACATGGGGCTGACATATAAAAAAAGACTCTCCATGCCAGCGAGCAGGAGCGCGAGGATGTCGCCAAAGCGCGGGCGCTCTGGTGCCGCCAGCAAGGCGGCATAGATCCCGCCAGGCTCGTGTTCCTGGACGAGTCGGCGGCCAAAACCAACATGACTCGGCTCAGGGGCAGATGCCCGCGAGGAGAGCGCTTGCAGTTCGCCTGCCCTCATGGCCACTGGCGCACGACGACGATGATTTCCTCCGTGCGATTGGACGGCTCGACAGCTTGCATGGCCATTGACGGGGCCACCGATACCGAAGTCTTCCGCGCCTACGTGCGCGAAGTGCTCATCCCGACCCTGCGTGCCGGCGACATCGTGGTCATGGACAACCTCACCCCTCACAAGAACGAAGAGACTCTCGCCCTGATCGAAGAGGTTGGAGCCTTCGTTCGGTTTTTGCCTCCCTACTCTCCGGACCTCAACCCGATTGAAAAGATGTGGAGCAAGGTCAAACAGGCGCTGCGATCCTTTGAAGCCCGAACCCACGAAGAACTCCTGGCCGCCATTGCCAAAGCGCTCTCCCGTGTCAGCGCCTCCGATGCCCGCAATTGGTTTGCCTCTTGCGGCTATAGTATTATTTAATATGCTCTAAACCTTCGACTTCCCCTACCCAAGGTTGCGCTGTCGCGCTGGTTTTCTTGGCCCTGGGCGAAAAACGCGCTGCGGCGCAGCCGCGACTTTTGGCCCGCTCAGCGCGGGCAGATCCGTGCGATCAAGGGCAGGAATGCCCTTGCCCCTTATGGCCGCCACGCAGCGCGGGCAGATCCGTCCGATCAAGGGCAGGAATGCCCTTGCCCCTTATGGCCGCCGCGCAGCGCGGGCAGATCCGTGCGATCACGCGAGTTGGCCAGGCGCGTCAACGCGTCGTATTTCATGGTCACGCTGCCCTACAGGCAGGACCGGCGAATTCGCCGTTGTGAATCCCTGCCGCCTCCCCTAGGGTTCGGGCACATGGGATCTGGACCGGCACGTTTGGACGAGGTGGCTCACCTGGTGTTGGCGTTCGGGCGAACGCTTTTGCAGAACAATGCCGATGCCGGGATGGTGCAGGATGCCATCGGGCGGGTGGCGGCGGCTTTCGGGTGCACCGCGCACGCGGTGGTGACGTACGAAACCCTGCTGGTGACGATTTCGCGCGGCGCGGAATTCCGGACGAAGACCGGGAACCATGTACCGGCGATCAACGTCAACATGGCGGCGGTCGCCGATGTGGCCGGATTGCTTCGCGAGCTCGAGGCCACCGCGATCGCGATGGATATCGTGCAGGCGCGGATTGATGCGATCGATCGCGCGCGGCCGATGTACAGCCGCTGGATCGTGGTCGCCGGGCTCGGGATCACCGCGGCCAGCCTCAGCCGGCTGTTCGGAGGCGACTGGCCGACATTTTTTGTGACGTTTTTTGCCGGCGCCGTCGGCACGTGGCTGCGCCAGGAGATAGCGATTCGGGGGGGCAACGTTTTCTTCGGCGCATTTGCGGGGGCCTTGATCAGCGGGGTGGTCGGGGGTGCCGCGGTCCTGCTCGGATGGAGTTCGCTGCCCGCGCTCTGCTTCCTGGCGCCCGGGATGATCATCGTCCCCGGGGTGCCGCTGGTCAACGGGGTCCAGGATGTCATTAACAACCACATGACCCTTGGGATCGCGCGCCTTGGGTTTTCCGGATTCCTTGTCCTGGCAATCGCCATGGGGCTTGCCGCTGCAACCGTTGTCACCGGCGTCTCCCTCCCGGTCGCCGAGGCCTCGCACCTGCCTTCGCTGGCCAGCGACGCCCTCTTTTCCGGGATGGCCGCGCTCGGCTACCTGTTCCTCTTCCAAGTCCCCGCGCGCCTCGCCTGGGTCGGCATCCTTTGCGGAATCGCCAGCCATACGACCCGGACGTTCTTCCTGATCCAGGGGATGGACATCGTGGCGGGCTCGCTCATCGGGGCGCTCGCGGCCGGGGTGCTGGCGCACGGGTTTGCCCGCGCATTTGACGCCCCGGTTTCGGCGTTTGCATTCCCCGGTGTTGTCGCGATGATCCCAGGGGCTTTCGCATTCCGGGCGGTTGTTGGCTACCTCGAGATCGTGAAGGCTGGCGGAGCAGCTTCGCCGGGCCTTGTCACCGAGACCCTCAGCCTCAGCGTGACCTCCCTGCTCATGGTCCTGGCGATCACGGTCGGGGTTGTCGCTCCCCTCGCCTGCTTCCCCCGGCGGAGGGCTCCCGCCGGATAAGATGCATTTCCCTTGCCATCGGGCCTATCGCGCCGTACGGGTTGCGAGTCCTCAAGGTCCAGGATTCCCCTACCCTCACCCACGCAGCTGAATCCAGCCAACCCGCACCCATGGATACCACACGAAAAGAATCGGACAGCCTCGGCATCGTCGAGGTCCCTGCGGACAAGCTCTGGGGGGCTCAAACCCAGCGGTCGCTGGAACATTTCAGCATCGGAAAAGATCTCATCCCTCGCGAAATGATCGCGGCCTACGCGGTCCTGAAAAAGGGGGCCGCAAACGCAAACCTCGCCGGCGGACGCCTGAGCCCGGATGCGCACGCGCTCATCGTGAAAGTCTGCGACGAGATCCTGGCCGGGCAACATCACGACATGTTTCCGCTGCACGTGTGGATGACCGGCAGCGGCACGCAGTTCAACATGAATGTCAACGAGGTGATCTCGAACCGCTGCTGCCAGATCGCGGGCACGGCCCTCGGGACCAAAACCCCGGTGCATCCGAACGACCATGTGAATATGTCGCAGTCGTCGAACGACTCGTTTCCCTCGGCCACGTATATCGCCGCCGCGCTGGGGGTCACGGGCGCGCTGCTGCCGGCGCTCACAGGCCTGCGCGACGCGATCCAGGCAAAATCCGAGGAATGGAAGGACATCGTTAAGATCGGCCGGACCCACATGCAGGATGCCACCCCGATCACGCTCGGACAGGAATGGTCGGGATACTCGGTGATGCTGAGCGACAACATCTCCCGCCTCCAGGAGGCCCTCCAGGGGGTCTATCAGCTTGCGCTGGGAGGGACGGCAGTCGGGACCGGGATCAATGCCGCACCGGACTTTGCCGAGGCCGCCGCCAAAGAAATCGCAAGCCTCACGAAGCTGCCATTCGTCACCGCACCAAACAAATTCGCCGTCCAGGGTGCTCACGACGCGCTCGTCCAGCTTTCAGGGACGCTCCGCACGCTCGCGGTCTCGCTTTACAAAATTGCCAACGACATCCGGCTGATGGCGTGCGGCCCGCGGGCCGGGTTTGCCGAGCTGATCATCCCCGAGAACGAGCCGGGGTCATCGATCATGCCCGGGAAGGTGAACCCGACCCAGGCCGAGGCGCTGACGATGATTGCGGTCCAGGTGATGGCGAACGACGTGGCGGTCGGGTTCGGCGGAGCCGGCGGATACCTCGAGATGAACGTGTACAAGCCGCTCATCATCTTCAACGTCGCCCACTCGATCGCGATCCTCAGCGACGGCTGCACAAATTTCCGGCGCTTCCTCGTCGAGGGGACCCGGCCGAACCTCAAGAAGATCGGCGAGTACGTCGAGCGCTCGCTCATGCTCGTCACCGCGCTCGCCCCGGTGATCGGGTACGACAAGGCCTCGAAGATCGCGCACCATGCGATGGACAACGACCTGAGCCTGCGCGCCGCCGCGCTCGACCTCGGGTTCGTCACGGCCGAGGAATTTGACCGTGTCGTCGACCCATCAAAAATGGTCCGCCCGTACGTGGCGACCGCATAACATTTCATTCAAACCAAACATCCCATGACCACAGGCATCTCCATTCTTCGCGATCCCCGCAAAAACCAAGGCACCGCTTTTTCGGACGCCCAGCGCCTCGCGCTTGGCCTCGAGGGGTTTCTTCCCCCCGGACACAGCTCGCTGGCCGTCCAGATCGGCCGCACCCACGCGCAGCTCGCCGAGCTCGCCACGGATTTTCAGCGCTACCTGTTTCTGTCCGACCTGCAGACCCGGAACGAGACGCTGTTTTATGCGGTGCTCATGTCGGACCCTGCGGCGTTCATGCCGATCGTCTACACGCCGACCGTCGGCGAGGCGTGCCAGAAGTTTGACCACTACATGCACAGCTCGCGCGGGATGTACCTGCCGATCTCCGCGCGCGGGCGGGTCAAAGAAATCCTCTCCCGCTGGCCGGAGGCGGACGTGCGGTTCATCGTCGTCACCGACGGCGAGCGGATCCTCGGCCTCGGCGACCTCGGGGTAAACGGGATGGGGATTCCGGTCGGCAAGCTCGCGCTCTATACCGCCTGCGCGGGGGTTCCCCCGCAGCTCACGATGCCGATCACGCTCGACGTCGGCACGAACAACCAGGCGTATCTCGAAGATCCTTTCTATCTCGGCCTCAAACACGAGCGGGTCCGCGGGCCCGAGTACGACGCGTTCATCGAGGAGTTCGTCCAGGCCGTCCAGGAGCTCTATCCCAAATGCTGCCTCCAGTGGGAGGACTTCGCAAACTTCAACGCGGTCCCGATCCTCGACCGCTACCGCGACAAGATCTGCACGTACAATGATGATATCCAGGGCACGGCCGCCGTCGCGCTGGCCGGGATCTTCGGCGCGCTCCGGCTCTCCGGGCAGAAGCTGACCGACCAGCGGTTCCTCTTCCTGGGCGGCGGATCCGCCGGGACCGGGATCGCCCAGCTGATCAGCGAGGCGATGGCGCTCGAAGGGATCACGGTCGAACAGGGGCAGGCCCGCAACTGGCTCTTCGATGTCCACGGGCTCATCGAGTCCACACGAACCGACCTCGCCGACTTTCAGAAGCCGTTCGCCCACAAACATGCGCCGGTCACCTCGTTTGTCGAGGCGATCCAGGCCCTCCGCCCGACCACGATCATCGGGGTCAGCACGGTCCCCAAACTCTTCAACCGGGACGTCATCGGCGCGATGGCGGCGATCAACGAACGCCCGGTCATCTTCCCGTATTCGAACCCGACCTCTCGCTCCGAATGCACCGCTCTCGAAGCCTACCAATGGTCGGACGGACGTGCGATCTTCGCTAGCGGAAGCCCGTTCGACCCGGTCGAGGTCTGTGGCAAAAAGTTTGTGCCCGGCCAAGGCAACAACGTCTATATTTTCCCGGCCATGGGGATGGCCGTCCTGGCCACCGAGGCCAAGCGCGTCACCGAGGAGATGTTTATTGTGGCGGCCAAGGCCGTCGCCGAGCAGGTGACGGATGCCGAGCTCGCCACCGGCCTCATCTACCCGCCGCAAAGCCAGATCCTCGAGGCCTCGATCCACACCGCCACGCGCATCGCGGAAAACATCTTCGACAAGGGCCTCGCCGGAATCCCCCGCCCAGCCGACATCGAAGCCCACATCCGCAGCCTCGCCTACCAGCCGAAATACCCGGCGTCCTAATGGCTCTGGCGAGCTTCTGAGCCTGACAGAAAAAAAGACCGGCGCGGCACTCCATGACGGAACTGCGGAGCTTGCGGAAGCGGGGAGTTTCATGAATGGCAGAATCCCAGCCATCTCTCGGCGTTTCAATGTCATGGTTGAGCATTGCCACCTTTCAGCGAGTGTCCGGCGGGTGTCGTGTCGTTGGGTCTTCATACTGCCATGAACCTCGTTCCCTCAGTTCGTGGGAATCAACCACGGATGGGGGTGCTTGGAAGGTGCGGGGAATTGTCGGCAGCCTCAGTCTAGAGCGGTTTAAGTAGAGTCGTATCCGCAGATTGCGCAGATAAACGCAGATTTTCTGGGAGAGAAGAGATCGCCATATGAGTGTCGAAGGGTTCTGGGTAAGGAGGATTTCCATCTGCGTAATCTGCGAAATCTGCGGATCAAAAGGACCTAAGTGACGACCACACTATTATTTAAAATGCTCTAGCCCTTGGCTTTCTTCGCACGGCGCTTGCTGACGGCCATTCTTAGTCTTATCAACGGTGTGGCACTTTGAACGCTCAATCCATGGACTTTTCCTCACTCGGTCTCTCCGAACCTCTGCTGCGTGCGGTTGCAGCTCGGGCTTATTCCACCCCCACTCTCATTCAGACCGCAGCCATTCCGGAGATCCTGCGTGGACGGGACGTCTGGGCATCAGCGAAAACCGGTTCGGGCAAGACCGCCGCTTTTGCCCTGCCTGTTTTGCAGCTACTGGGTGCCATGCCCCGAGTACGGGGGCGTTTTGTTCGTGCCCTCATCCTCGTCCCCACCCGCGAACTTGCCAACCAGATTGGTGAAGCCACCAAGCTCTATAGCCTGTATCTGCCGTATGCGCTCAAAACCTTGGCTGTCTTCGGAGGCGTGTCGGTCAACCCCCAGATGATGGCGCTGGGCCGCGGGACCGACATCCTGGTAGCCACGCCAGGCCGCCTGCTCGATTTGCTAGAACACAACGCCGTGTCCCTGTCGGCCGTATCGATCCTTGTTCTGGATGAAGCCGATCGCCTGCTCGAAGAAGAGTTCAGCGACGAGCTCCACAGGATTCTCGCCCTGCTGCCGTCGCGCAGGCAAAGCCTTCTTTTTTCCGCGACGTTTCCGCAGGCGGTGCAAACCCTTGCCACAGCCTTGCTCCGAGATCCCGTGCGGTTTGACGCTCCCTCCGTTGACGCTGCCGAACCGGACATTATCCAACGCGTATTTGAGGTGGATGCCCCCCGCCGCACTCAACTGCTCCGCCATCTCATTCAGGAAAACCAATGGTCTGGCGTCCTCGTATTTGTTGCCACCAAATACGCCACCGAGCATGTCGCGGAAAAACTGCGCCAGGCCGGCCTTGTGGCTGCCTCCCTGCACGGCGATCTCAGCCAAGGCGCTCGCAGCAGGGCGCTCGCGGATTTCAAAGCCGGCAACGTGCGGGTGCTTCTCGCCACCGATCTCGCCGCCCGCGGGATTGATATCGCCCGGCTTCCGGTCGTGGTGAACTTCGACCTGCCGCGTTCCGCCGTGGATTACACTCATCGCATCGGCCGCACCGGCCGCGCTGGAGAGAAGGGGCTGGCCATCAGCTTTGTCAGCGCCAGCTCCCACGCCCATTTCCGACTGATTGAAAAACGCCATCGGCTCAACCTGCCTCGCGAACAGGTCGAGGGATTCGAGCCCGTCGAAACTGAATCGCCAGCCCCTTCCACGGGCGGCATCAAAGGCAGGCGCAAGAGCAAAAAAGACAAGCTCCGCGAAGCGGCAGCTTTCCGCCCCGTAGCGGCTGCTCCAGGAACGTAGTTGGGCGCGTCGGGATGGGTTCGGACACTGGGGACACTGACCCCAGTTCCGCGGCTGTGCGAATCTGTGTCGGGCGAAATGGGCTCGCGGGTGATCGGCTAGGGAGCTGGCAGGGGAGGCACGCCTTTGGGCCGGATCACTTCCGGGAGGAACGCGCCGTTGTTGATGCCGACCTCACCGGTCATGAGGGTGTTAAGGAGTTTGTTCATGCGCTCAAGCAACGCTTTGTTCTTTTTGCGGTCCATCGCCATGTTGTTCATTTCGTCGGGGTCTTCCTTCAGATCGAAAAGCTGGACGTCGTTGTTGGCAAAAAGATCGTCCAACGTCGTCGGCGTGTTGAAGTGGTCCGGCGCGTAATAGCGTGCGAATTTGTAGCGTCCGTCGAATGTGAACGCGAGGAACCCGCGCTTGTGCAGGTGCGGCTTGAGGTCGGCAAGGTTGATCTTCGACTTGGCCACCACCCCGCTGCCGCCGCTCACACATGTTGTGCAGAATCCGGCATCGACGGTGAGCGGGCCGACATAATTGAACAGGGCGCCTTCGCGGACGGCCGTGGGATTCGCCCGCGACTCAGGGGCCAGCGCCGGGGTGATGTCGTGCCCGGGCAGGTCCTTTGCCAAATCTTTGCGCTGGCCTTCCGATGCGCCTCCCATCGCGATAAGAGTCGGCAGCAGGTCGAGGTGGCTGGTCACCACGTCGCTTGTGCCGGAAGGATAATCCGGGTGGACGACGGTCATGACGACGTTCGAGTTCTCGTCATAGGCGAAGGGGCCTTTGCCGCGCAGCCCGCCATGCGATCCGGCCATCTCGCCGTGGTCGGAGATAAAAATGACGACCGTGTTTTTCCAGAGGTTCTGCTCGTTCAGCACGTCAACGATCTCCTGCATTTGCGTGTCGTTGTCGCGGATCAAGTTGAGGTAGTAATTGTAAAATTTCGTCCACATGTCGGGGCGGTCCGGCGGAATGTGGCCGAGCGCATCCGCCCAGCCCTTTTGGTATTCGCTCAGGGCAGCGGGCATGCCGGGCGCATCAAGCGGTTCCGTGAGGCTGCGCGGAAGACGGAATTCCCACTGCTTTTGGTAGATGGAATTATTCGGCGGGTTCGTCAGCTCGTGTTGCACGGGGGATTTCTGGACGAGTTCGCCGGGCAGGTTGGCGTCGGCATACATGATGTCGTGCGGGTTGACGAAGCTGGCCACCAGGAAGAATGGCTTCGCATTTTTTGCGACCCCGTTCTGCCGCAGCCACTGGGCAACCTGACCGGCCGTGAGGGAGTCGTTCTTGTAACCCGAGTTCGACGAACTGGCCACGTCGCCGTTCGCAGAAAAATAATCGAAGCCGTAAGGCTGCAGCGCCGTGCTGTAGTTCACCGTGGGCTTGTCGGCGAGGAACTCGCGGGACATCTCAAACTTGCCGAAATATGCGGTGGTGTAGCCGAGCTGCTTGAGCACGGAACCCATGGTCGGAATCGCCGGGTTGAGCGCCGGCTCGTAGGGATACTCCATCTGGTCAAAAACGCCGTTGCGCTGCGGCGGCAGACCGGTGAGGAAAGCGGCGCGCGAGGGTGAGCACATGGCGGCCGCCGTGTAGTGGTGGCGGAAAACGACACCGCGCCTGCGCAACTCGTCGCGAGCTGGCGTCTCGTAGCCGGCGGCAGGAAGCAATCGGTTTTGCTCCTGGTCGCAAATGATAAAAAGGATGTTGTTGGGCTTCGCTGCGAGCGCCCGCTCCGCAAAGCACATGGCAAGGCAAAATGCGGCCACTCGCAAAATGTTTCCGGCAGGAAATTGTTTTCGGCCCCCGGTGGCGCTGGCCCGAAGGTTTAAGCCGGAAGCGGGGGTATTCATGTGTGGAAGGTGGCAGGGAGTGGATTGGGAGTCGACATCTATTCGGGTCACGCAAAGAATCTCGGGCTCCAGTTCCCACTGCGAGTTAAGCAAGCAGGATTGAACCTTGTCTGAATCTGCTCTCGAAGGGGGTCAGTTCTTCCGTGTTCACATTATGACCTTTATACTCAGCGCTGTTGATCTCCTTCGTCATGATGTTCTGGCCGAAATGAGAATCCCTCGCCAGGCCGTATTCTACTCAGCAACTTCTGCTTAATGTTAATATGGAAGAGCTGACTGGAAAGGCACAAACTTAAGGAGCTTTGGGGATGCTGCCCCTACAGGGCAAGGCCGCATGTTATCCAAGACCCAGGGCGGCGCTGGCGCTTGCCCTGGGCTATGGGATGAAGCTCCGTTTGGGGGCTTAAGTCATACACCTTGGAAGAACTGGGGTCATCCAACCATCAATACGCGGGGATTCCTGTGGGTCTGCATCTCGCCTCCATAAATAGCCGGATGATTGCCCGGGGCGCATCTCCGAAAGTTGCACGTCTGTCAGGCAAGGGTCTTCCGGGTTCGGAGTTCCGCCTTCAGGCGGCTGGCGAGTGAGGCGGCAGCCCAAAAAGCGCCGCCTAAAGGCGGAACTCCAAACTAGATCCCTCAAGGCGGAGCCCATTTTTGCAACTTTCAGGCAGGCGCCCGATTGCACGGCCCGGCGTCCTAAGGGCTCTGGCGGGCAGAGCCCTGACCCTCAAGGGTGAAGGGGGGACGGGCGCGGAGCGGATCGCGCCCGCCGCTCGATCTCGGCCTTGATCTCGTAGGCCCGCTCCTCGGTCAGGCCAAACCGGCGCATGAAAATGATCGCTACGAAGATGAAGAGCGCGGGAAAGACCACGTCGCAGATCCTCATCCACAAATACGTATCCGCCGCCTGGGTCGCCCCGGCTTTCTCGTCGAAGCCGGTCACTGCAAGCAGGACCCCGGAAAAGGCCAGTGAGGCGGACATGCCAAGCTTGACGATCCACCAATACGCCGCACTGAACGTTCCCTCCCGCCTCTCGCCCGTGGCCAGTTCATCCTCGTCGCAGACATCCGCCATCATCGATGCCATCAGCACCCACAGGGCGCTGAACCCGATCCCGATAAACGGTCCCGGCAGAAGGTTCAGATAGGGCATTGCGGGTTGATAGGACACCCATTTGAGAAGGGTGCCGAACAGGGCCAGCGCCGCGCAGATGATAAACGCGCGTCTCTTGCCAAAGTGGGTCCCCATCCATGTCACCAAGGGAATAAATGCCAGCCCAAGAACAGCGGCCAGAGATCCCGACCACCCCATCAGAACGGACGCAGCCACCTTATCCCCGCCGTAGAGATAATAAATCACAAGGAACGAGCCGAAATTTTGAATCAGGAGGAGTCCGGGAAAGAATGCCAATGTGGCGAAGCACAGGCATCGGAAGTTCCTGCTGCGCAGGGTCTCCTTCATTCCTGCAACGAATGACAACCCGCTTTTTTCCAGGCAGCGATCCCCGCTGAAGCGTTTTGCCGTCGGATCCTTGAGCAGCAGAACCGGCACAAGCCCGAGGGCAATCACAGCCAGCCCGAGCCCGACGGCCAGAACCCGGGCTCCCTGCACGCCATCATCAAAACCGTCCCATTGGGTCACCGCAAAAAGCCAAGCCATCGGAATCGAGGCCAGGCTCCCAATAAAATTCATTGTCCCCATGAGCCGGGTGCGCTCGTGGTAATCCGGCGTGAGCTCATATCCCAAAGCGACGAACGGGGTGGCGTAAACGGTGTACGCAAAATAGAAGACGAGCGACATTCCGAGAAAGAACCAGAAGTAGGCCATTTCGCTCCATCCGCGCGGCATCTGCCACATGAGGGCCAGGCACAGCCCGACCGAGATGGCGCCGGCAAGAATGAACGGTTTTCTCCTTCCCCACCGGGTGCGGGTGTTGTCCGACCAATAACCGACCACCGGATCGGTGAATGCGTCCCAAAGCCTGGGAATCCCCATCGCCATTCCAACGAGCAACGGGCTCACGCCGAGTTCGACGGTCAGAACAAAAGGCGCAAGGTTGGCAATCGCCAGGGCCAGGATGATGTTGCTGATCTGTCCGGTGCCATAGGCCACTTTCTGGCCGAGCGGGATCCTGTCAGCAGCGGAGGTCGTGTGGTGTTCGGGGGGCATGGCGCGGTTTAAAGTCCCCCGAGTGAGGAAAGAAGCTTGCGGGCGTCGGCAACCTGACCAGCCGCAAGGAAAGCCGCCACCTGGTCGAGGGTTTCTTTAGGTGCCCCGTTTTCCCGCCGAAGTTCCAACAGGCGGGCAGGAAGGCGCAGGTCCTCCGCCGTGTAGCCAAAGGCATCTCCCAATTCCGCCCGCCTCGCCGCCTGGATGATCTCAAGAAATTTGTAGCCGAATTCTGTGGTGGGCTCGATGATCGTTCCTTCCCCGTAGTCATTCCATGTGACCAATTGCACAACCGGCCACGGTCCCTCCATGGCCACGGCCAGGGATTCCTTGAGGGTTTGGCCGTCCCGGTGATCGAGCTCCCGGTGCCGCTGCTCATACACATCGTTGAAGCCGGGAAAGGCGGAGACTATGAGCTGATTCGGTGTTTGCGTGAGATGGGAAAACGTCCCGTGAAGACGGCGCTTGACCTTGGCCTCTTCCGGATACCCTGTCCATGGCTCCCAGTGAACCCATGTGAAGCCGCCGTCGCCGCCGGCCTCCTTCCAGAGGTGGTGCAGCGCATAGAAGGCAGGGCGGTCTTCCACGGAATTTAAAGCCGCCTTCCATGTCACGGCGTCCCTCACAAACATCGGCCCGAAATTGAGCAGGAGCGGGCGGTCGTTAAGCCGGAAATATTGGGGTTTGGAAAACCATTCGTCGCTCATCCACTTCACCGTCTCCGTGAGATGTTCGGTGACCTGATCGGGTTGGAGCATTTCCCGGTTGATCTGAAGTTCGATCGACCGGTCTTCGTAGCAGGCCACAAATTTCATTCCGGCCTCCCCCGCCGCCTGAAACATTGCCCGTGCGGCCTTGTGGATCCGGGGATAATCCACGGCGTTGCTGATCCCATACCAGTCCACAATCACTCCATCGATGCCCGCCAGCTTCATCTGCAGGAGGTGGCACTCCAAAACGTCGGGATCTTTTGAGTCGTAGGGCCCGATGAGGGGGTGGTAGTGGGAATAAATATCGGGCTGGCCATCGGACCCAACCTGGTCCGGGTTGTGCTCTCCTGCGGGCCCCTTCCAATGGCTGCCCCACGCACCGCTCACCGCCGGCGTCTCGTACCATGGCATGTAGTGCATCAACAGGGTTTTCCCCCTGGCGTTTGTCATGGGCGCAGGCGGTTTTGCCTCGACAGCCGGGGTTGGGCTCGGGGTTGCAGAAGCAGGGGCCTGGACCGGAGGACGACAGCCGGAAAGTACCAACAGGGTCGCAAAGGCCAAAAGGACTGGCCCGCAATATTTTGATCGAAAAGTTGAATGCATGGGTGGTTTTTCAAGGTGTCAGGAAATGGGTCGATGCGACCCGGGGGGCCGCTCAGGGGATTTTTTCCAGATGACCCGCGACCTCGCCCTTCAACCCGGGATTGAGGTGAACGGCCTTCTGGTAGCATTCCTTTGCCGTTTCGCCATCGTGCAGGCTGTATTGCTGCGTGAGCCCCATGTTGAGCAAGGCGATCGACTTGATGACCTCGTTCGCCGCCGGCAGATCCGCCACCCTCCCATAAACCTCCAAGGCCTTGTCGAACTTTCCGGAGAAACGATACGCGTCTCCCAGCGTCACGGTCAGCGTGGGCTGGGCCCAATCAACCCCCTCAAGCTCCAGCGCCTGCTCGAGCGTCCCAACAGCCGCTGCAAAATCTTTGTCTTCTTTCATCTGACAATTGGCCAGGACCTGAAGCGCCGTGACCCGGGCCACCGGGCGAACGGAGGTCATGGCCAAAACATCCTCCGCAGCCTGCCTGGCCGAGGCGTAGTTTTTTTGGTCCACAAAAACCACCCCCCGCTTCGCCAGGGCCAGGCCTTTTTCGGTCGGCGTCGCGGCAAGCAGGCCGGCCGCTTCATATTCGGTCAGTGCCAAGTCGTAGCTCTTCTCCGCAAGAAGCGCGTCTCCCGCCTTCAGGGAGCTCTCGTAGTTTTCTGCCGCTCCCAGCGGCAGCAAGGTCACCGCAAATATCAGCGCGAGACCGGTGCTTCGGAGACAGCCTCCGCACTGCCGGGCAAAGGGATTGCGGTGGGATGGACGGGCTTGGCGGACACTTGGCGGGTTCGGGAGGGATTTCATGCCCGCAACCTAACACGCGTTCCGGCCCGGCCAAGGGCCAAGGTAGGTTTACGTAAATCCCTCCACTGGGGAGCACGTTCTACTTACGGGCCGGGCGCATTCGGAGGGTGGTTTTTCCCGCCACCCAGGTTCCCTCGATTTCCGTGCGGAGGGGCTGTTTCGGGAGTCCGCGTTCGCCGCGCTGAATCGCCGCAACGAGCATGTCCACGGCGGCTGCGCCGACGAGCCGGGAGTTTTGGTCGATTCCACTCACTCTTTGATGTCCGGCGTCGTGCTCGTCCAAATCCAGGGTCGCATAACCGACCTCCCTGGGGATCGCGACGCCACGCCGCTCAAGAAGCCGCAGTGCGAGCCGGTCCACGCTGATAATGGCGTCGGGATGATGGCAATCGAACCATTTGTCGAAGGCCCGCTGGTTCGGGGCGTCGAGCAGCAGCGGCCGGGACAGGGACTTCCCGCCATGCACCTGGCGGAAATACAGGTAGGCCGCCGTCCACTTGCCATTCACGCGCTGGTCCAGGGCGGCCTCCAGGACCAATCCGATTTTGCGGTAGTTTGCTTTGGTCAGCTCCGCCAGGACCTTGAGCATCGACGTGTACTGGTCGTGGATCGCGCGGCCCAAATCCGGCTGCTCAACTGTCTCGCTGATTTCAACCGAAGAAAACGGGGCAAAATCAAAATCGAGCGTTCGGGATTCCGTTTCGGAAAGTTTCCCCTGCAGGGGGGCGATGATCACTCCCTCGATTCCCCGGCTCCAGATGATGTTTCCGAGCCTCGCCAGGCTCATGCCGGGCTCGTTCATCCAGAACTCATCGAGCCGATAGCCGTATTCCTTCGCGCGCGCCTGGGCCCCCTCGACGTATTTTCGTTCCGTCACCGACTGCTGCCAGGCGGCGCGATGGGGGCCCGAGGTCAAGAGGGCCAGGCTTGCTTTGGTCTCGCTCCGGGTCCGCATCCGGATGTGGGTGAGAAGCTTGGCCAGCTCCGGATCCGGCTCATAGCCCAGGCGCGAGGCAACCCTCAGCACGTTCTTGCGCGTGGACTCGGATACGCCCGGTTTTCCGCGCAGGGCCAGGGACACGGCCATTCGGGTGACGCCGGTCTGCTCGGCAATTTTACGGAGGCTGGTGCGGGAGGTGCTCATGGTCTGGAGGGGATGTTTACGCGCCATGTTACCCTGCGGATCTCTATACGTAAAGTTCAACAAGGGTTGGACGGGGCAGTGCCTTCTGGAGGAATGGTCCTGTCAAACAAACCACCTCCTCCCATGTGTCTCTTCAAAAAGTCCGTTGATCCCTGAGCCGGACGGAGTTCCTGGAAACCAGACTTATGAACAAAACTTGCAACGACACTCCCTGGTATGCGCTAGGGGACCCTTGGGTACTGGCACATTCCGGCTGGGTGCCGGAAAAGAGCCTCTATCTGGAAACGATTTTTACCCAGTCCAACGGGTACATGGGCATCCGCGGCTATCGGGAGGAAACCGACAAGTCGGGGCCGAGCTGCCGGGAGGGCTACCTTGGCGGGATGTTTGCCAAGTTGCCTCCCACTGCCCGCGAGTTGGTGATCCACGATTTTCCCTGGGATTCCCGACAGATGCTGGCCCTGCCGGAAATCTTTTCTGCGTGGGTGGTTCTTGAGGGCGACGGTTTTTGCCTCACGGCCGGGGATCTGGAAGCCTATGAAAGTTCCCTGGACCTGCGAACGGGCATCCTCCGCCGCGAGGTTGTCTGGAGCAACAGGGCCGGAGGCCGCAAAACCCGCCTCCGGTTTACCCGGTTTCTCTCGGCGGATTGTCCGCATCTGGCTGTCCAAAAAATTGACGTGGAGCCACTGAATTGGTCGGGGGAGGCCGAAGTGTTTTGGGATTACGACATCGGGCAGAGGACTATTTTTCGCTGCGGCGATCCCGCCAAGGCGAACCCAGCCTGTCCGCATTGCACGATCCTTGCGGTCGGCGGCAGCGGGCAGGCCGTTGATGGCCTCGTTGAGGTCGACGGGGCCGGCCACCGCATCGCGTATGCCAGTCGGCTCGAGGGGCCGGGCGCATCGAGTTCCGCGAG
>JBGTAT010000243.1:0-3937 GCA_041749755.1 Terrimicrobiaceae bacterium
CCGCCGGATCCTCCGCATCGCCGACAACCTTTTGCATACCGGCAACCGGCTCCACAACATGGCGGAAATCTACCGCCGCAAAGCCTTCGCGCGTGCGGGGTATGAGGACCCGACCAACGTCCTGCTCGCGGCATCCCAGGCCCCTTCGCAGCGAACGCTTTCCTTCTTTCAGCGCCTGTTCCCGTTCTTGCCAAAAAGCTGGACGCACCTTGTGGGGACCGGGGCCCGCATGCGGGACGTCGACCTCCAGAAGGCCGCCCACAACCGCCGGGACCGGAAGCCGAACCCATCGCGCTCCTGAGACGGGATGGCCGCGTCTGCTGCCGGAGCCGCGTTCATCGTCTCCCTCCTCCCGGCAGAAAAACAAACGAACGGGGCGACATGCGGACCGAATGAGGTTGCAATTCCCGGAAGTTTTCCGACATTGGCGGTTCCAACCCACATAAAAAATTATGCAAATTGCAATGATCGGTCTTGGTCGAATGGGAGCCAACATGGTGCGGAGGCTTCTGAGGAACTCCCACGAGTGTGTCGTTTATGACACGAACCCCGCAGCGGTCGCGGACTTGGTGAAAGACGGCGCGGTCGGGGCCTCGTCCCTTGCCGAGCTGGTGTCGAAGCTGGAGCGACCGCGGGCGGTCTGGATCATGATCCCGGCGGCCATCACCGACCGGATCGTGGACGAGCTCTCCGCGCTGCTGGAGGCGGACGACACGATCATCGATGGTGGCAACTCCTATTTCCGGGACGACCGCCGGCGCAGCGAGGCGCTGCGGCCGAAGGGGATTCACTACCTCGACTGCGGGACCAGCGGTGGGGTCTGGGGGCTGGAGCGCGGCTACTGCATGATGATCGGCGGCGACAAAGTCGCGGTCGACCGGCTCGATCCGATTTTTCAAACTCTTGCGCCAGGCAAAGGCACGATTGAGAAGACTCCCGGGCGCGAGAAGCTCGGGGGCACTGCGGAGGACGGCTACCTGCATTGCGGGGCGTCCGGGGCGGGGCATTTCGTCAAGATGGTCCACAACGGCATCGAGTATGGGATCATGGCCGCCTTTGGGGAGGGATTCGATATTTTGGCCAACGCCAATGTGAGCACCAAGGCGACGGCGAAGGATGCCGAGACCGCACCGGCGATGCACAACGACCTCGACTACGACCTGAACCTTGCCGACATCTCCGAGGTGTGGCGCCGGGGAAGCGTGATCAGTTCGTGGCTGCTCGACCTCTCGGCCGCGGCGTTTGCGGAAAACCCGACGCTCTCGAACTTCTCCGGCCGCGTCTCGGATTCCGGCGAGGGCCGCTGGACGATCATGGCGGCGATCGAGGAGGCGGTGGATTGCGAGGTGCTCACGGCCGCCCTCTATGCACGGTTCCGGTCGCGCAAGGAGCACACGATGGCGGAAAAAGTTTGTTCGGCGATGCGCTATCAGTTTGGCGGGCACCTTGAGCGCGCCTCGGGCGGCTAAGAGAGCGTCTGGCTGGCCGTGGGGGAGCCCGTTTGCTCCCCCCGCGCCCTGGCCGGATCCCGCGCAAAAAATGAAGTTCCGTCTTGCTGTATTCCTGCTCCCGGCCGCAGTGCTTGCGCAGAGCGTTACGATCGACAATACGGGCTCGGTGGAGAACCCGAAGCCGACTTGGGAGACCCAGCGGCAGGCGCGCACGTACACGCTGCAAATCCCGGCCCCGCGGGGCCAGATCACCGACCGCAGCGGCCGCCCGCTCGCCCAGAGCCGGCTGAGCTACAACCTGGCGATCAACTTCCCGACCCCCCTGGACTGGAACGACGCCAAGGTCCTCGCGTTTGCACGGCAGCAGATCACGCTAGCGAAGGGCCTGCTCAAGCGGGACATCGAGGTCTCCGACGCGGCGATCCTCAGCCACTACAAAAACCGGGGGGTCCTTCCCCTCGACATCGCGGAGGACCTCCTGCCTACCGAGCTCGCTGTTATCCAAGGCGGCCTCCCCCAGGAGCTGATCCTGCGGCAGACGTACGTCCGGTTCTATCCAAACGGCACCCTTGCCTCCCACATCATCGGCTACACCGGGCGCGAGGCCCCGCTCTCGATCCGGCCGATCGAAAATAACGACCTCATCTTTCCCGAAAGCCAGGGCCGCGAGGGGCTCGAACAAATTTTTGACAACGAGCTGCGCGGCCAGCCGGGGATCCTCCACATCACGTACAACAAGGAGGGCCAGAAGACGTCGGAGCGGATCGCCCGCCAGCCGGTGCCCGGGTACAATGTGGTCTCCACGATCGACGACAACCTCCAGCGGATCTGCGAAAAGGTGCTTGCGGAAAACTGCAAGCGCGGAGCGCTGGTGGTCATCGAGCCCGACACCGGCGAGATTCTCGCGATGGCCTCCTACCCGGGGTTCAACCCGAACGACTTCGTGCCGATCGTCAAATCCTCGGTCTTCGACGCCTATTCAAAGGACCCCTCCGACCCGCTCGTGCCGCGCGCGTTCCGGTCCGCATACCCGCCGGGCTCGACGTTCAAAACGTTTGTCGGGTTCGCCGCTCTTGAGAGCGGCAAGGTCAAACCGAAGGACGAGTTCAGCTGCCCGGCCGCATTTACCGTCGGCGACCATACGTTTAAAAACTGGAAGAAGTCGGCCGCCGGGAACCTGAATTTCAAGGAGGCGCTCACGCAGTCGTGCAACACGTGGTTTTATCAGGTTGGCATCAAGATCGGCGCCGACCCGATCATCGATTACGCGACCCGGCTCGGGCTCGGCCGCCGGACCGGGATTCCGGTAAAATCCGAGACCGACGGGAACATCCCGACCGACGAATACATGCTGCGCGTTCACAAGCGAAAAATTAAAAAGGGTGACGTTGCGAACATGTCGATCGGTCAGGGCGACATCCTGATCAGCCCGCTCCAGATGGCCCAGGCGATGGGGGTCATCTCCCAGAGCGGCGTCTTTCATCAGACCCGGCTTGTCAAGCAGGTGCAGACGATTGACAACCGCGTGATCGCCGCGTACCCGAACCGCGTGCGTGACGAGATCCCGGTGACGCCCGAGATCGAGGACGTGCTCCGCAAGGCGCTTGTTGCGGTGACGAGCGACGGCCAGGGAACCGCCCACCGCGCTCAGGTGAAGGGCATCAAGGTCGCCGGAAAGACCGGGACCGCCCAGTGGGGGCCGACAAACAAGCAGCGCACCGCCGCCTGGTTTGCCGGATTCGTCCCCGCCGACAACCCGCGCTACGCGTTTGCCGCGCTCTACGAGGGCGAACCGAACGACAACAGCGTCCACGGCGGATCCCATGCGGCCCCACTCATCGGGAAGGTCTTCAAGCAGGTTTTTGCGCCGGCCGACGCCAGCAAGGGAGCAGAAAAGGAGGAGGAAAAAGAGGCGGAGCCTCCGGCCGACGAGTCGAATTAATATCAAAAAATTCCGGTGATCCACCCTCCCCGCTTGACACCGTGCGGATATTCTGGGATTTCTCGCCACACAAGTTTGCCATCAAACTTCAGCAATTAACTTCATCATTATTACCTCATGAACAAAGTCGAACTCATCACAGCAGTCCAGAAATCCCTTGGTTCCAGCAAAGCCGACGCCGAGCGCGCGGTGAACGCCGTCGTAGACGGTGTCAAGCTGGGCATCAAAAAAACCAAAACCGTTCAGCTCATCGGCTTCGGAACCTTCAAGGTCGGCACCCGCAAGGCCCGCACCGGAGTGAATCCGAAAACCGGCGAGAAGATCAAAATCAAAGCCTCGAAGGTCGTTAAGTTTTCGGCCGGGAAAGCCTTCAAGAGCTCGCTGTAACATCGCATTTCAAAGGGAATTTCCCTCCCGCCACGCAGGAGACCCGCACCGCCGAAAGGCGGGCGGGTCTTCTCATTTTGTGCGGCGGGCATCGTACGCGCCCGCGTTTGCGTCCGGCAGACGTCAGGGCTGGCGGCCGGCCTGCTCGGCGACGATC
>JBGTAT010000244.1:0-3630 GCA_041749755.1 Terrimicrobiaceae bacterium
CTTGTCCTCGAGCGTGCGGCCGTTTAGAAGCTCCCGGCAGGCCCCGACGTCCGTGGCAATGACCGGGAGCTTGCTGGCAAACGCCTCGAGGATCACGAGCGGCAGGGCCTCGCTGATGCTGGTTAGGACGACCACATCCTCATCGCCGAGGATCTCCTCGATTTTTCCGGACCCCGGGAACCGGACGATCGCTTCCAGGCCGAGGCTTGCGACCATCTCGTGGCACTCGTCACTGTACGCCTCGTCCTCGCTGGCCGGCCCGTGCAGCGAGACCCGGAGGTCGGGCACCACATCGGCGGCCATGCGGGTTGCCCGGAGAAGGGTTTTGACGTCTTTGATCGGGACGATGCGGCCGACAAACGCGATCCGGCAGCCGCCCGTCCCCGGGGATTGCTCGCGCCGGTCCCGCGTGGCCTGGAATCGGTCGGGAAAAACCCCGTTGGGAATGATCTCAATTTTTTGGGGGTCGGCGCCAAATTCCGCCTGGAGCTTGGCATTCCCGCTGTAGAGCGAAATGATCGGATCCGAGGCGGCGTACGACATCCGGCCGAGGAACGAGAACATGTCGATCCAGAGGTTTTTGAGGGCGAGGCGTCCCTGCCCGGAGAGGATCCCGTGGCCCGGCGGCTCGTGGATCCAATCGGCCTGGACGATCTCGATCATGCGCTCCTTCGTATAGATCCCGTGCTCGGTGAGAAAACACGGTGCCTGGTTCCTGTGGGAGACGAGGGCCCCGAGAGCACCCGCATATCCGGTCGACACGCACTGGTAAATGCCGGCCTTGGGAATCTGGCCCACCGAACGGATCATCTGCCAGAGCGGCTGATGAAGGAACCGGCACGTCCAGAAAAAGTCGATGAACGAAATCCCTGAGAACTTCTTTTCATAGACGCTGCGGAGGATCTCCCAGCAGACGCGGTCGTGGAGAAGGTTTCCAAACCGCACTCCCGCGCCCTCCGCGCCCAGCCAGTCCGCCATCTCCAGGACGGCCGGGACACGGGTCCGGTCGTCAGCAGCAAAGTAGATCGCCTCGAGCCGCTCGCGGAGCTGGAGCGTGAGCTCCGGCGCCAGGCGGGCGGGCTTGAGCTCGCTGGCATCGGGTCGTTCGAAGAGGAACATCTCGCGAAAATCGACGACATTATCCGGGACCTCGTAGTAGCGGACCTTCGTCGAGCTATGGTCGGAGCCAATGAAAAAGATCGCGAAGGTGAGGTGCGGGTGCGCGCGGATGAGCTGGTCGACCCAGCTCGAGACCCCTCCCCTCACATACGGGAACGTCCCCTCCAGAAGCAGGCAGACATCCGGATGGCTCATGCGGCGGCGGACCAAAACGATTTGGCCGGGAGTTCGGCGGCATCCATCCGGGACAGCCCGGCGCGCAGCTGATCCCACCTGCGCTCATGAAAGAGGAGGCGAAGGCGGATTCCCGGCAGTGACTCGTGGGCAAACCCGCTGGCCTCCAGGCGCAGAAGGACCTCGCGCGCCTCAGGGATCCTCCGCAGGCGGAGCAGGCAGGACATGGCCAGAAGGTCGGCGGGACCTTTGAGCGGGCTCTTATCGGGGACGCGCTGGAGGCTGGCCCACGCGAGCTTGAGGTATTTGGGTTCAAGCTCCGGGCCGGCCAGGTGGTTCGTCACAACCTCCCGGCAGGACTCGGCAAGCGCCATCAGGACCTCTGGGGCTGGATCATTCACGACCTGCTCCTGAAACCTCTCAATCCGGAGCTCGGCCTGCTCGGTCCACTTGGCGAGCTCGCTCTGCGCATAGTTCCGGACCTGCTCGTCGCTGTCGCCGACCGCGCGTTGCAGGATCAGGACCGAGGCTGGCGAGACCTCCGAGCGCAGGGAGAGCACGGCATCACGCCTCGCCAGCGTATCGGGGGAAGAAAGGATCTGTATGATCGATCGGGCCCGGTTGCCGCCGGATGGCGGCGCAACCGCAGCCGAGGCGGAGGGGATCCCGACAACGACCCGCTCTTCAAGCCCCGCACGCTCGGGGATCAGCAACATCACCGCCACGAGCGCAGCCGCGCAAAAAACTCCCAGCGCCGGAAACGAAAAGATGAGGCAGAACAGCCAGATCCGCGAACCCGGAAAAAATCGTTGGGACGAGAGGATCCTGCCGGCTGCACCGACGAAGAGAATGCTGGAGGCTGCGTGGAGCGCGAGGATTTCGGCGGGGGTGCCGCCGGAGAAAAACGTCCGGAGAGCAAGACCCTCGAGCACACTCCCCCCGACGAGGAACAACACAGTGATCATGACGGGCGGAGTGCGGCGAGGAGCGCCTGCTGCAGAGCGGGTGCGTTTTTGTAATCGGTCGTGCAGAAGATCGAGCCATCGAGCGGGAGGCTCCCATCCGAAAACGTGCGGGCGTGCTCGAGGATTCGTGACCGGCAGATTTCCGCCCCGCGCAGGCCCGTGAGCGGAAGCAGGAGGAGGATGTGCGGAAATTCGGTATCCAGATGGCTCACGATATCGCCGATGCGCACCGCTCCTGAAACGGCCGCCTGAATCTGTTCGCTATCCGCCGAAACCCCGGGCTCAGGCCGGATCAGGATCACGCTGGAGACGAGCTGGAACCGGCACTGGACCTCGCAGGCAAGGTCGAGCATCCGGTCAAAATCCTGGCGGGAGACGAACCCGCGCGGATCGAAGAACCCGGCCGCACGGCGCTGGAGGCCGGAAAACTCGGAGACCCATTTGCAGACGGTTTCGATGATCTGCATGCCCCGGGTGTTCATCGAAGAGAACGGCATCGAACGCACCACCAGCAGGGCAGCGGGCTTGTCCGCCTCGCCAATCGGGCAGGCAACCAGGAAGTCATCCGGGGAGGTTGGTTTATCCGCCCACACGTCCGGCAAAGTGGCGATGGAGCCGGACTTGAGGGCCGCGCCCGCGACAGCGGATTTTCCGGGGTCCAGGAGGTCCGGCCAGGTCTCGGGGGTTCCGGAGAACGCGGCCCGGTGCCAGGAGGAATTCGCTGAGTAAACCGCGGCCTCATAGAGGCGGGCCTTCCGGCAAAGCACTCCGAGCAGGGCCTCGTAGAACCTCTCCGGAGGGCTCTGCAGGACCCGGCGGATCTCGTAGTCCATGTTCGCCGTGTCGGCGTTGAGCAGCGCCAGATCGCGATCTAGCTCGTCCTTCGTCTCCGCCAAAATGAAGACCTGCTCGTCGAGCGCCCGCATCCGCCGAGACGCCTGGTCGAGCTGGATCCTCGCCCGAATCACGTCCAAAGAGATAAACCGCTGCATCTCGCCGCAGACCACGCCGACGAGAGGGAGGCATATCAGGACAAGCTTGGCGGAGGCGGCGACGTCACCGGCGGGATCCCCGGTCTGCCAGGCCGAGACTCCGACGAGCACCGCAGCCGCCCCGAGGCCGCTGAGCATGCCGGCGATCTGAGCGTAGCGCCCGCCCATCAGAATGGGCAGAAGAAAGAACGGCGACGGGTTTGTTCCGATCCACCCGCGCGGGTGGTGGTCGAAGACCCAGCTCACGACAGAGATGAGGACCAGGAGGACCAGAAAATCGATAACCTGGCTGCGGACGCTTTGGCCGCCTTGCCAGACCCGCTTTGAGGACCAGGGGTTTTCAGCCACGGGATTACTGCATCGGCATACGGGCGACGATG
>JBGTAT010000245.1:0-10529 GCA_041749755.1 Terrimicrobiaceae bacterium
TACGTGCGTATTTTATTGGTAAGTCGTTGAAAAATGGGGAGTCGAGAGAAAAACACGCCTGGGTCGCATCTATATGTGGGGGTGAAAATCGACTTTTTGGAATTTCCTGAAAATCCACCCTGTTTTCGGACAGGCCCTATAATACCTCCGAAGCGATCGTGGAAACCGAGCGGCGAATGATCGAGCGTTCGGACCGCGCCGTCATCCTTGCGGACCAAAGCAAGCTCGGCAAACGTGCGATGTGCCGGGTGTGCGGAATCAAACGCATCGACCGCCTGATCACCAATCCCCACAAGGGACGCTCGCTGGTGGAAGAAGCATTGATCGATGGCGGGTGCCAGATCATCCACAGCGAACCGTCCGGGTAGCCGCTTGGCGCGAGACGTGCGAGGAAATCTATTAATTATCAATGACTTAGGCCATGGGGGAAGAGGCCGCCCCCTCAACCTTCCTGATTGTGTTTGTGGCTGATAATGAGCACCCTACGCTCATAAAATGCCCGATTTTTAGCCCTCAAAAACCCCCTTTTCGATGTAAAGTTGGGCCTCAACTTTACATTCACTTTACGTCGAAACGGTGGAAAGTGGTGTGACGAAAGCTGGAATTTTACTCCGCCAGGCAAACAAGAAAATCCGTGCGCTAAGACTGTGCCGATATCGGCGTGGTGGCGACACGGCGCCATGCCGATGTGGCAATGAGACAGGCGAAAATGGACCGCGATTCTGATGTCATCCGGACCCTGTTTTCGGGCCTCATGCCGATATGCCCAGAGTGCCACTGACGCGATATGAGCCTGTGCCGTAACGGCGTAAGAGGATGTTACGATTGGGAGCCGTGTAAGTGGATGCGCCACGCTTCCATCTCGTCATCCGTCATTGCGATGAGCGTTGCGCGGCCGACCACGCCGATTGGGCAGATGACGCCCTCGCGGATGGAAGGCAGATGCCGGCGCAGGGATCCGGGGGTTTAAGATTTTTTTACAAAGCACGCTTTGAGGCCGATGGCGCACCCTTCGATCTTGCACGAGATTTCATGATCCCCCTCCACCAGGCGGATTCCTTTTGCCTTAGTTCCTCCCTTGATGACTTGGGAGGATCCCTTCAGCTTTAAATCTTTGAGCAAGGTGACGGAATCCCCATCAACGAGGACCGTGCCATGGGCGTCTTTGACGACGCGCGGTTCGAGCGATACGGCATGTGGCCACTCGTGGCCGCAGGTCAGGCACTCCCAGAGTTCGCCGTGGTCGAGAACGTCTGACATCTCGCATTGGGGGCATTCAGGTTTGTTGGACATGGGGAAGAGGCTACCTGCCTCTGGAGACTGCGATCAATCACGCAATCGCAAGTGATTCCAGGCAGTCCAAGCGATCCCTCCCCGCGGCAACCACAAAAAACAGGAACCGGGAGCGGAGTCTTAAAAATGCTGCCATCAGGGAGTGTTCCGGCATATCATCACTCCGTAAACCACCATACCATGAACACCTGCCCCTGCATCGAATCCGTCAAAACCCTTGTCACCACTGGAAAATGGGAGGGAGGCTGCTGCGAATGTGGAAAGAAACTGCCGCTCGGCCACCTCCTCATTGCCGGTGTTGTTGGACTGATGCTTTCCGTTTTGGTCGGGGGCCTGTTGTTTCGTCGCCGTGGGTAATACCATTTTTACACCGAAAAGGGTCAATTCGACGGACGGCTCGGCGAGCCATCCCTACCGTTAGGTGGTAGTTTCGCCGAAACCGCCGTGATATTCTACTCTTTGCACCGTATGTTTGGTATAATAAAGGGTGAGCGATCGAAGCCGGCTCGAACGGCCGTCTTCCGGTTCCCGCGCTTTTCGTGGATCTCCCGGTCCGCGCGTGATAGCGTGGGATTTTTGAACGGGCTGTCTGAGCCAGGTCGCGAAGGCGACCGGTTTGCCGGGAGGCCGCTCAGTCCAACGGATTCACGCGGGAGACGACGAGCAGGTCTGCCGGCAGGCGCGGAATTTTTGCAACCGCGTCGGCCCCGATGCCCAGCGTTGGTCCGACTAGGCCGGGCGGCAGAGCCGGGATCGCTCCGGTGAGCCCGATGTCCTGCACGTCGGGGGTGTCAAAAAAGATGAGGAACCGGATTTCCGTGCCGTCGAGGTTTTCAATGTGGTGGGGGTAGGCCCGGGGAATAAAATAGATGTCGCCGGGATGGAGCTCGTAAGTGTCGAACGAAGAATCCGGGCTCTGCACGGTCATTCTCGCGTGGCCGGCGAGGACGTAGCCCAGCTCGGCGGTTTCGGGATGCCAGTGGGGCTCGCGCATGCCGATGCCGTGCAGCCGCAGCGAATACATCGCCTGGGCACGCAGGGCGGGCCAGGTATCCCGGCGGGCGACGATCGCGGATCCGTCCTCATTGGCGATGAGCGGCGTGCGCTTTTCGATGGGGAACTTATAGGGGCTCGGATAGCTGGCAGACTCGGGAATTTGCGGCGGAGAGGAGGTTTTTCCAAACTCAATGCTCTTGGGCGAGCGGGTCAGCCCCGCGAGCTCGCTTTCCGAGAGTCCCCAAGTGTTCCCCATCACCGCCCCGCTCAGGCATCCGACGAATCCCGACAAACCGAAATCCTCGACCTCCTCGTGCGAAAACGTGATCACCATCTCGACATCTCCGGAGCCGGTGTTCTCGATGGCGTGCAGCGCACCCGAGGGCACAAAAAACATTTCGCCCTCCGAGATCGTGAACTGCGCGTGCACGTTGCCGCTGGCAAAAATCGTCACCATCGCCTCGCCGCGCAAGCAGTAACCGACCTCGTCGGCGTTCGCGTGCCAGTGCGGCTCGCGAAAGCAACCCTCGCGGATCGTCAGGCGATAAAGGGAGAGCCCGCGCAGGATCGGAAATACGGATTTTGTTGCGGCGATCTTCGCTCCAAACGAATTCGAGATCTGCGGCCGGATGTCCGCAAGCGTGAGTTTGTGTGACATGGCTCAAAACCATTGCCGCCTCCCATGAGAAACGCAACCGATATTTGGCCATTTGACAACCGGGCACCGGCGGAGTGACGGCGGCTTTCGGCACGCTCCAAGCCGGTCATTCCCAACTCGCATCTCTCGCCGCCCAAGCGGGCACGACGACCGTGGAGTCCGGAGCGATTCTCGATTTTCAAGACCAAGTCTCGGGTGGCGGCATCCGCAATCTCCAAGGTGCAGGAAGTATGCAGATCGGTTCGAATTCGACCAGCGTGCTCGCGGTAAACGGAGGAAATTTCTCCGGCAATATCGCGGGAGCTGGTGGGCTCGTGAAGAGCTCGGCCGACACTCTGATTCTCTCCGGAGACAATACCTTCACGGGTGGCACCACGATCGACGAGGGAGTGTGGCTCGCGAACGGCACCCTTGGCGGAAACGACTCCGTCGGAACGGTCAGCCCTGAGCAAACCGGATCCAGCCGGTCAGGTGCCTGCGCTCGCGCCAGGACACCAGGCTTGCCAGGCAGAGCGCGGCAAAGAGGGCTTCCGCCTCGGGAACCGCCATCGGGACGAGCTCCCCGCTGGCGAGCAACTGCGCTCCGGGGCTGAAATTTTGGAAGGTGATTTTTGCGAGCTGGCCACTGGTCAACGCGGAGGCGTTGTTACCGAAGAGGATCCGGCCCTGGGTGCCGGAGAGCCCGGCCGTGCCCGACCAGCCGCTGATCGTGAGGGTCGCGGCCGGCGACCAGGCTGCCAGGTTGCTTGCCCCGAAGGTGAGGTTATGCACCGAGGCCCCGAGCGAAATCGTGGAGTCGGAGCTCAGGGTGAGCGTGCCCAGCACCTCGTTCGCCCCGGCGCCCGTGCTGAACGTGCCTCCGATGAGCGCCATGGCAGCCGCATCAGCAATCTGGTTTGATCCCTGCAGGAGCAGCGTCCCCCCGGTGTTTAAAGTGACCGAAGACCCGCTCACCGCATTTCCCGCGGATTTGGCCAGCGCCAGCGTGCCCCCGTTAACGGTCATCGTTCCCGTGTAGCTGTTGCCGATGATCCCGCTGAGCGTCTGGGTTCCCGCACCTGCCTTGATGAAATGGCCCGCGTAGGAATTATTTCCCGAGTCCACGTAGTTCGCAAGGGTGCCGGAAAAATTGCCGCTGCCGCCGCCCACGCCGAACGTGATCGATGCCGCATAGCTGGGCGTGTACCCGGTGCTGACCCGGCCGGCTCCCGTAAGCGCGTCGACCCGGACCCTGGCCTCGACCCCGTCGAATTTTGCACCGGCAGCCACATTCAGCCCGGAAAAGTTGTTCGTCCAGTTTTCGTCCCCGAAGTCGCCCCCCTTGATTGTTCCTCCCTGAATGTCGATCAGCGAGCCGGTGCCCAGGGCAAATGTCGCGGCCTGATTCTGCCCCCAGCGGAGTTGTCCCGCCCCCGTCTTGAGCAGCGTGCCCCCGCCCGTGAAGGTCGTGGTCGGCTCAACCCGGTCTGGACCGGCCGGAACATTGAATGTCAGCGTGCTCCCGGTTGGAATGTTGACCGTCGCCGCGAATGTCCAGGATAAAGGGACCATTCCTAGAAAAGCCGCGAGGAGGCGCGGGAAACTGGACAGGCGCAGAACAGATGGGATGAAAAACGATGGTGCGCCAGGTTGCATTAATTGGGTATGGACACACAAGCTACGCATCAGAGTACCAGAATATCGCAGGAATTTCGGGCGAGTAAATTTTTTTAAGCGCGCGCCTTGCCTCAAGTCAAAAAGACACCGCGGCATCAAAAAAGCAGGGCGAGCGAATTTCAGATTATTTGTGCGGCCGCACAAATAATCTGAGCTATCGGGAATTCGTGTGGGGTGGCCAGGCAAGCCGGAACCGAATGGATTCTTTCTTAGCGCCTGCGGATGGCGGACTTGCTGATGTTTCCGACATGGGACCTGTGGTGATGGTGGGATGGCACTGGGGCTGGTTGCGCACGGATCGCCAGTTCCTGCCCCGGTTCCCGGCGAGGACGCAAACGAGAAAACAAAGGCTTGACTCCCCGATGCGGCCGGTTAGTTTCGCCCACTCTCATTATGTCTAGAAAGTGCAGCATCACAGGGGCCAAGCCCGTTCGCGGATCCAAGATCCACCGTCGCGGTTTGGCGAAGAAGAAGGGCGGCATCGGCATGCACGTCACCGCCGTCACGCCAAGATTTTTTCAGCCCAATCTGAAGACCAAGCGGGTCTGGGTGCCTGAGCTCAAGAAGTTTGTCACCGTCAAGGCGACGGCCCGGGCGTTTAAGACGCTTTCGAAAAACGGTGCGCTGAAGACGCTGCGCGGCGCCGGCCTCATCAAGTAGGCGGGGGCCAGAATGCGAAGCATCCTGATCACAGGGGCTTCTTCGGGGATCGGGCTTGCCACGACCAAGGTCTTGGCGGCTTCAGGGATGCGGGTCTTTGCCGGCGTCAGAAAATTTTCCAGCGAGCTGGGCGCTATCGAGGGGGTCGAGCAAGTCGCGTTGGATGTGTCCGAGTGGGACTCGATCCTCTCGGCAAGGGGCGAGGTCGAACGCCAGCTCGGCGATCGCGCGGGGCTCTTTGCTCTCGTTAACAACGCGGGGATCGGCGAGGCCGCTCCGCTGGAGGTCACGGACAACTTCCGGCGCATCTTTGAGGTAAACGTTTTCGGCACCGTCGCCGTCACCCGGGAGTTTCTGCCGCTGCTTCGCAGGGATCGCGGGAGGATCGTCAACATCGGATCGGTTGGCGGCCTGGTGACGGTGCCGTTCGGGTCCGCCCTCTGCGCCTCGAAACATGCCATCGAATCGATCAGCGATGCCCTCCGGCTCGAGCTCTATTCGTCCGGGATTTTTGTGACCTGCATCCAGCCGGCTTCGATCAACTCGGGCGCCGGCGATAAAATGGAAGTGGAGAGCGAGGCGATGCTCGCCTCGCTGCCTCCGAACGCACTGAGCCGCTACGAGGGGATGGTTCGAACATTTTTGAAGCGGGCGCTTGCATCCGAGAATGCGGGAAGTCCGCCGGAAGTTGTCGCCCGGGCGGTTCTGGACGTCCTGAGCTCCCGGAAGCCTCCCGCGCGGCGGCTCGTCGGAAAAAATGCGCTGGTCATGAGGTTTCTCGGGCGGCATGTTCCGGACGCCCTGCGCGATGCCGTGTTCCGCCGCGTCTTCCTCGGGAACCCGAAGTTCGGAAGCGCGGACGCATGATCGCAGAGCTGCGGTCGCGTCCTTCTTGAATCCGGAGACGCTACTTTTTCAGAAGATCCCGGATTTCCTCGAGGAGGACTTCCGACTTCGAGGGTTCCGGCGGCGCGGCCGGGGCGGCGGCCTCGGTCCGCTTCAGCTTGTTGACGGCTTTCACGAGCACAAAAACGCAAGCGGCGACGATGACGAACTCGATCGCTGTGTTGAGGAATGCTCCGTATCCGATCACAGGGGCCCCTGCCTCCTTCGCCTTGACGAGGCTTGGGTAAACATCCCCGTTCAAGCAGATAAAGAGGTCGTTGAAGTTGATCCCGCGCATCAGCGCGCCGATCGGCGGCATGATGACGTCGTTCACGAGGCTCGTAACGATTTTTCCGAATGCGGCTCCGATGATCACGCCGACGGCGAGGTCGATGACATTTCCGCGGGCGATAAATTCCCGGAATTCTTGTGCGATTTTCATAATTAGGAAGGGAGGGCTGCGACGCATTCGATCTCGACATCGAAGCCGAGGAGCTGGGCGCCGATGGTGGCGCGCGCGGGGAGCGAATCGCCAAAATACTGCGAGTAGACGGAATTCATCGCGGCGAATGATTCCGGAGTGAGGTTCGAAAGGTAAACCCGGCAGCTCACGACATCCGCAAGCCCGGCCCCCGCTGCCGCCAGGACGGCCTTGATATTTTCCAGGACAAGCGTCGTCTGCTCGGTGACCGATCCCCGCTCGATCCGGCCGGAAGCCGGGTTGAACGGGGTCATCCCGGAGACAAAGACGAGCTCCCCGCCCGCCACGACGCCAAGCGAGTACGGCCCGATCGCCTTCGGCCCTCCAGGCACATCACGCAATAACCTTTTCATTTCGGGACCTATCCAACATCAGCCCGCCGTCCGGCTCAAGCAGAAGATTTGAGGCCGGGGTCTGAAAACATCCGCGCAAAAAGCCGACGCGCGCGCGCGACAGGCAGGGCTTGCTATTTTTTTCCCGCTTGCCGAGGATCGCGGACTACGATGAGCGCTCCGCAGGAAATATTGAACCTGGCCCTTCCCGTGGATTCAGAGGGCCCGCTGCGGGTCCTGCTTGTGGAGGACGACCGACCGACCCGGCTCCTGCTCGAGCGGATGATCCGCGCCCGCGGGCACGACGTCGTCGGCTGCGATTCCGCCGAGAGCGCGCAGGACCACCTGGCCGCCGCGTTTTTCCCGCTGATCGTGCTCGACATCCAGCTGCCCGGGATCAGCGGCCTCGAGCTGAGCCGCCTCCTCCGGAGCCAGGCGACCGGAAAATTTTACTACATCCTGGCGGGCACCGGAAACAACCGGCCCGAGGACCTGAAGGAGATCCTGGAGGCCGGTGCGGACGACTACATTGCGAAGCCGTACCATCCGGGCCTCCTCGATGTGCGCCTCGCGGTCGCCGAGGCGGCGGTGAAGGACATCGCGGAGAGGCGGCGCCTGGAAAATGATTTGGAATTTCTGGCCGAGCACGATCCGCTGACCCGGCTCTACAACCGCCGCCGCCTCCCGACAGCCGTGGGGGGTGCCGTGATCACCGCCCGCGAGGGCAGCCCCGGAGCCCTCCTCTACATCGACCTCGACAACTTCAAGGTGGTGAACGACACGCTCGGCCACGATGCCGGCGACCGGCTGCTGCTGACCGTGGCAGAGATCCTACGCCGGTCGGTCCGCGAAAACGACGTGCTCGTCCGGTTCGGCGGCGATGAGTTTGTCATCATCCTTCCCGACTGCCAGCCGTCGGATGCGATCCGGATTGCGGAAAAGCTGCGTGGCAGCATCGACGACCTCGTCTTCTCCGAGGGTGGGCGCTCGTTCCGCATCGGGGCCTCGATCGGGATCGCCCCCATCGACGGCCTCAAGGAGGCGCACGACGTCATCAGCGTCGCCGATGCGGCCTGCTACGCGGCCAAGGCCGGCGGAAGGAACCGCGTCGAGATCCACCGGGAGGGAGAGAGCGCCCTCGGAACGCTGGTCGCCGACAGCAACTGGTCGGCCCGGATCAAGACCGCCATGGAGGAGGGCTCGCTCGAAATCTATTTTCAGCCGGTTGTTTCGATGCGAAGCCGCACGCTCTTTTTCCACGAGGTCCTGCTCCGCCTGACCGACCGCGCGGACAGCCCGCCCGTGCATCCGGCGGCATTCATGAGCTCGGTGCAGCGCTCCGGAATGGGCTCCCGTCTGGACCGGTTTGTGATCTCGAAGGCCCTCGAGGCCCTCGCTTCAAACGGCCCCGGATGCCTTTCGATCAACATTACGGGGAGCTCGTTTGCCGCGTCGGGCTTTGAGGAATTTGTCGAGTCCTCGCTCGCCCGGTTTTCCATCAGCCCCGGCCAGGTCATTTTTGAGCTCACCGAAAACGAGGTGATTTCGAACATGCATGTTGCAAACGATGTGATGTCACGCCTGCGCGCGCGCGGGTTCCGGTTTGCCCTGGACGATTTCGGGTCCGGCACCTCGTCGATCAACTACCTCAAATCCCTGCCGATCGACATCGTCAAAATTGAGGGATCGTTCGTGCGCAACCTCGATGAGGATGTCTTCAGCCAGGCGGTCGTGCGCGCGGTTCAGGCGCTGGCCTCGGCGCTCCAGATTCCCGTCGTTGCGGAATACGTCGAGACCACGATCGTGTACGACCTGCTCGCCGAGATGGGGGTCGAGTACATCCAGGGCTACCTGGCCGGCCAACCCCGGCGCACCCCGTATCGCGATGACGAGCTCTTTGCCCCGTCGGATGCGGAAAAACCACTCTTGGACACCGACGCCCCCGTGGGCTAGTCTGATATCAGCTATGAAATGGATCGCCCTCACCCTCACCCTCCTGGGAGCGCTTGCAGCCCGGGCGGAAATCCTGGTTTACGACCTCTCCTTCAACACGACCGGCCCCTCGGTCAACTACTCGTTTTTGCAGAGCGGCTATCTCATCATCGATGAGGGCTCGAACGCGGTGACCTCCGTCGTGGTGCTGACCGACCCGACCACGATGCTCCCCTACTACACCACCGGCCTGCTGGCAGGGACCTACATGGAAATGCAGGAGGAGGGGTCCGGCAGGGAGTTCGCCGTCATCACCTCATCATCCAGCACCGGCGGGGGCGCAGACAACGTCACGTTCCAGATCCTTGGAAGGACCTCTGGAAGAGTCAATATCGGCGGGGGCAATGGCCTGAGCATCGCGAGAAAACTTCGCGGCTACCTCCTGGCCTCCGCTGCCGAATCCGCCTCCGTTGATGCCGACACGTCGGAGGTCTCCTTCACCTACGGGTTTGCCGGGTCCAGCACGATGACAGCCAGCTTCCAATCCGGGCTCACAAACGATGTCAACGGAAGCCGCCTGGATGCCGCAGGAGCCCAGCAATTGATCACCACTTTGCTCGAAAACCAGGGGATCAACGCGGAGGAGACAAGCGCCTCCACAACGACTGTAGACTCCACCACAACGACTGTAGACTCCACCACCACGGAGACGACGGATTCGACCACCGGCAACTGACCGCTCGCTCCTTAAAATGGGAGCGTAACCACTCTCCTCCTGCGAGGGGGCGCACGCCCGAACGTTGCAAAGATGGGCTCCGCCTTAAGGAGTCTTGTTTGGAGTTCCGCCTTTAGGCGGTGCTTTGTGTGCTGCCGCCTGAGGAACTCCAAACCCGGAAGTCCTCCGCCTCACAGACCTGCAGCTTTGGGAGATGCGCTCCCTGCGGTGGCAGCGGGCGTAAATAATGGCAGCTGGCGACACGCCGGGTGGCGGGAATTTGATGAATGTCACAAAATGAAGGCTTTCTTATCGCAGACGTCTTGTTGTATAAGACAAACTTATACCTCTCAAAACGATGTTGGACGAAGCCCTCAGGACAGATTTACAAAAGCGCGGCATTTTTGTCGCGTCGTTTGAGGACCTGTATAACTGGGGCCGGAAGAGTTCGCTGTGGCCGCTACAGTTCGGGCTGGCGTGCTGTGCGATCGAGATGATTGCGACGGCGGCGGCCCGGTTTGACATGGCGCGATTTGGGGCCGAAGTATTCCGGCCCTCGCCGCGGCAGGCGGATCTGATGATCATTGCGGGGACGGTGACCAAGAAGATGGCCCCGCTGGTCGTGCGGCTTTACAATCAGATGCCCGAGCCCAAGTACGTGATTGCGATGGGGGCGTGCGCGATTTCGGGCGGGCCATTCAAAGAGGGCTATAACGTGCTCAAGGGGATTGATCGTTTTATCCCTGTGGACGTGGCGATCCCCGGCTGCCCGCCGCGGCCGGAGGCCCTCCTGGAAGGCCTGATCAAGCTCCAGGAAAAAATTGCGGCGCAGCGGCTCTTCGGACCCGACCGCGCCCGCCATGCGGATGCGGGCGATGCCGCGGACTATCCGGTGCCCGCGTATGGGGCGCACGATCTGGA
>JBGTAT010000246.1:0-8520 GCA_041749755.1 Terrimicrobiaceae bacterium
CGGGTCGGGGAGAAGGTAGTGCGGGTCCGGATGGATCTCGAGCTTCACCCACATCGGCATCCCGGCGGCGGCCGCCAGCCTGCACAGCCGGACCGCCTCGTCCGCATTCATCGCCCCGCTCGTATTCGGCAAAAGCAGGTACTTTTTGGGATCGATAAAATCCAGGATGTTGGCAAACGGGTCGTGCGTCCCGCTCAGGTCGGCCCGGCGCAGCGCCACGGTCACGACCTCGGTCCCGCTCGCCGCCAGCGCGTCGCGCATCACCTCGTTGGAAGAAAACTTTCCTGTCCCCATCAGGAGGCGGGAAGAAAATTCCCGTCCGGCAATAATCAGTGGTCCATTCACAAGACATCCATCATGCCCTCCGCGCCGCCAGCAGGGCAACAAAGAAGGATCGCCGCGCGCCGAAATGGGCGCATGCCCGAAAGTTGCAAAAATGGGCTCCGCCCTAAAGAGTCTTGTTTGGAGCTGGGCGTTGACGCGCTCGCTCCCGCTCGTCTTGCCCTGCGGGCTGCACTCCGTGCAGTCTCCCCCGAACACTCCCAGTGCTCAGGTGGTCAGGCGGTGCTTTTTGGGCTGCCGCCTCACCCGCCCGCCGCCTAAAGGCGGAACTCCGAACCCGGAAGTCCTCCACCTGACAGACGTGCAACTTTCGGAGATGCGCGCGCGCCAGCATCGAAATGCATCGCGCGATGCGGGAATCGCTTATATGCTAAAGGTAAAGGCAGGCATGTCATGCCAAGGGCGCTTTGCCGCGTCGACCAACCTCATCATGAAGCCCAAACCCAAGAGCCGGGCAGATCGCGGGATCGCCAAGCCCTCGGCAGCCCCGGATGGCAGGGGAGCCCCTTCCATTGTTGGGATCGAAGCCTCCCTCCGCTCGCCGGAGATGGCGGACCTGAACCAGCGTGCGGAGGCCGCGCTGAAGGGACGCCCGGCGCCCAAGCAGAACAAACCTGATCCGCGCAGGCTTCTGCACGAGATGCAGGTGCATCATGTAGAACTCGAGATGCAAAATTCCACGCTCCAGGAAGCGCAGGCGACAATTGAGCTGTTCCTCGAGCACTACACCGACCTCTATGAATTTGCCCCCGTCGCCTATTTCACGGTCGACTCCGTCGGCAGCGTCCGGCAGGCCAATCTCGCTGGAGCCCGGATGGTCGGCAGGGATCGCGCCGACCTGATCGGGCAGCCGCTCACTCGCTCCTTAGTGCCGGGGATGCGCGCCCGCTTCAACGCGTTCCTGAAAGCAACCTTCGACTGCGAGGCCCGGCAGACTGCGGAATTTGATCTCCTCGGGCCGACGGCACTGCAGCGTTCGGTCAGCATCGATGCCCAGTGCACCCTCGAACGAACCCAGTGCCGGCTGGTCGCCACCGACATCACGGAGAGGAAGCAGGCCGAGCAGACGCGCATTCGGTTGGAGGTGCTGGCGTCAACGAACCGCGAGCTCGAGCTGGAAATCGTTCATCGCCGGCAGGTCGAGCAGTCGCTGCTTGTGAGCCAGCGCCGCCAACGCAAGCACCTGGTTGAAACCAAACGGCTGCATGACGAACTCCGGCGCCTGACCCACCTGAATTTCGAAACCCTCGAGGAGGAGAGGCGGCGCATCAGCCGGGAGCTGCACGACCAGATCACCCAAACCCTCGTCAGCATCAGCTTCCAACTCGCATCGCTCGCAAACGACAAACAGATCAAGCCCCACATGCTGCGGCGAAGGATGTTGCGGACCAAGAAGCTCGTCGCGGAATCGGTCGAGATCGTTCACGCCTTCGCGCGCGACCTCCGGCCACCGGCGCTGGATCACCTGGGCTTGATCCCGGCGCTCAACGCCCTGATGACCGATTTCCTTGATCGCACGGAAATCAAGGCCCGCCTCACGGCTCTCCCCGAAGTCGAAAAGCTCAGCAGCGGGCGGCGGATCGCCATTTACCGCGTCGTGCAATCCGCGCTCTCGAATGTCAAAAGACACTCCGGCGCAAAAAATGTGGTCATCGAGATCCAGCGGGAGGCCCGCTTTTTCCTCCTCACCGTTGCCGACGATGGCAAGTCATTCGATGCGAGCCTGTTGCGCTATGGCAAAGCCGACCGCCGGCTCGGACTGCTCGGCATGCGCGAGCGCGTCGAAATGGTCGGAGGTTCGTTTGAAATCCAATGCAAACCCGGCAAGGGAACAACCGTGCAGGCGCGGATTCCGATCTCAGGTGGCACCAGGGAGCCGATAAAACGCTCCCGCGTATCACCGCCGTAAAACCCAGCTTGGGGCGCTGTTCTCAAGTGCCGCCGCTCCCGTCACCGATTTGCTGCTTGCCGGCGGCCATGTAAACGAGCACAACTCAGTCTATGGGTGATTCAAATCCGAAAAATAACCAAAAGAAAAAAGCTCAGCAAAACGCTAAAAAAGCCAGCAACCAGAAGAAGCCGGTTGCTTCTTCGCAGCCTGTCCCGAAAAAGAAATAGACCAAGGACAGGCCTGAGCTAAGCCCACTTCTGTCAAACCTGCATGCGGCCCGGATTGGCATTCCCCCAGCAGAAATAGGGGATCAACGTCAACCGGCATGGCTCGGCCTTAACGACGGCCGGCGGCTTGCGGGTCCGTTGAAGCCGCAATTTTGGCCTCAAGCTCGGCGATGCGTTCCCGCAGTGGCCTCAGACTGTCTTCGACTTCTGCTGTGGTGTAGCGGGGAGTGATAAACTTCGGGCAGTTCCAATCGTAGCTCAAAACATCAATGAGGATGATCCGCTCGACCTTGGCGGCGTGACCGCCGGGAGGCGCGAGCTTTTCTATCAGCCCGGAATTCTCCCGCGCATCGAGCACTCGCGCATGACCGAGAATCTTCAATCGCTCCCGGCGCGGATAGTCCATCAGGAAGAGTGCAACCCGATCCTGCTTGGAGAGACTGCCGACGGTAATCATCTGACGGTTCCCGCCATAGTCAGCAAAGCCGATTTGATGAGGTCCCATGCTTCTCACGAAGCCATTCGGGCCTCCACGATGCTGGATGTAGGGCCATCCATTCTCTGTGACTGTGGCCAGGTAAAAGCTATCGCGACTCTCGATGAAAGCGGCCTCGTCCGCCGTCATTGCTTCAGACTCCGGAACCGACTCAGAGGTCGGATACGTTCTGCCGTAATAGTGACGCTCTGCTTCAAGAACGGCGGGCGTTAAAACGGTGTGCATGAATCGATCGGCCATAACAAAATCAGTGTTCCAGTTTAGCGTTCCCGCTCCCAACGAAACCGACGATCCGCTTCGCTGATCGGTTGATCGTTGATGCTCGCATAGCGGCGCGCCATGTAACCGTCTGCGTCAAATTCCCAATTTTCGTTTCCATGACTGCGCCACCATTGGCCGGTTCCCTCGTGCCACTCGTACTCGAATCGCACGGCGATGCGATTGCCGGTGAAAGCCCAGAGTGATTTTTTCAATCGGTAGTCCAGTTCATTCTCCCACTTGACTTTGAGGAATTCGACGACCGCAGAGCGGCCCTTAAGGAACAGATCACGATTCCGCCATTCCGTGTCCTCCGTATAGGCCATGACGACACGCTCCGGGTTTCGGGAATTCCAGGCATTCTCGGCAGCCTGGATTTTTTCCCTTGCCGTAGCCTCGGTAAAGGGAGGTAGGGGCGGACGCGGAGTCATGTCACGACGAGGCCCGCTACGCCTTCCCTCCGAAAGTTACGAAGTCATCGACATCCAGATAATCAAAAACCGTTTCGATGTCGGATCGTTCAGGACAGAGGCGCCTGATTTCACCGGTGAACCAGTCCCGTGATCCAATGTCAGTAAGGGCAAACCTTTCCGTCCAAGCCGACCACTGGATGATCTCCAGAGCAGAGTGCTTGAGCGGGGCGCTTTTTTGGATCCAAAGCAAAATCTCACCATCAGATTTTCCGGTCTTCGCTTCTTCAAGAAAGACAGCTGCATCAATTCCGGTGAATCCAAAGAAAAGGGAATCCAGCGTGCTGTTGAATTTGTATTCGCCGGTGGCATCGACGGCTTCAGCCCTGGCCTTGTCGAGAAGACGCGGCAGAATGGTGTATCCGCCAAGACGGACCCGGGGGCTGCGTGGAGGATGAAGAGTGAGGCTGGATGTTTTCATAATAGGATGATTTTTGTGGTTTCTGTCCGGGAGACGACTCCCTCAAGACATGTGCAGTATGTCCGCGTCGCAGGTTCACGGCCAATGCCGGGTCGTTCTTGCAGATATGCCGAAACGGCATATCATAGGTTAATGCTCGAACGGCTGCACGCACTGCTCATCGTGATCGAAGAAGGCAGCGTCAATCGCGCTGCCGTCCGACTCCGGATTACCCAACCGGCGCTTAGCCGGCAAATGAAGTGGCTCGAGACGGAAATCGGCGGAAAGTTGCTCGAGCGCGAATCAAGGGGCGTGAAACCAACCGGGCTCGGGCTTGTCCTGATCAAAGCCATGCGCCCGGTCATCGATTCCTATGAAGTTGCGCTGGCGGAGGTGCGGCGGGAAGCAAGGGGCCTGAGGTCCGAACTTCGCGTGGGCTTCATCATGTCGGCCGCGCAGTCCATTTTATCACCAGCCATGGGACGACTCCAGAAATCCCACCCCGAATTGAATCTCAAGTTGAACGACATGTCTCCGAAGGAGCAAATCGAGGCGCTAAAAGCAGGGAATATTGATGTCGCCCTGACTGGCCAGGAGGGCGTCATTGCATCGCGGGATTTCCACAGCCTCAAGTTGCGTTCCTTCAGCGTCTGCGCCGCCCTGGCATTGACCGATCCACTCGCGGATCGGAAGTGCATCGCCTTGAGTGAACTTAAGCAGCGACGATTTATTGGCATTGATGAGGACCAGATGCCGGGTCGGAACCGATGGATCACCTCAATCTGCCGGACTGCTGGTTTTCGACCCCGGTTTCTTGCTGTACCCGATGGGATTTCCCACGTTTTGTCCCTGGTGAGCTCAGAGTGCGCCGTAACCTTGCTGCCGGATTACTTCCTGGAGAGTTCCCACCCCGGAATCAGCTTCGTGCCCGTCCAGGATCGGAAAGCGAAATGGGACTTCTTGATTCTCTGGCAACGGGGCAAGACCCCGCCTGCAACTCTTGCACTCATTGAGGCATTGCGGGAAACCGCCGGGAAAATCACTTTGTCATGCGTCTCAGCGCGTGCGACAGATCGTTGACTTGCTCGAGCCGCATTTCGATCCGGCCTGTGCGACCAGCCCCGATCTTACCCTCGGGATTCTGATGGCGCAGACCTGAAACATGAGCCAGCAGATTGGCTCCGTTGGCGCAGCTCATTTCGCGTGATTTTTTCGAGGGTAAGATATCAGACGCTTCTGTTCAGTATTTTAAACTTATCCGAATCCTCTCTGATTTTGCCCTTCTGGTTTACGAGCATTCATTTGGTTCAGCCTGGCGCGCCACAGCTCCCGCAGATCGTTTTGAGGGGTATACGAACTGGACTTCCTTCCACCCGCGAGCGTGAGTTGCCACCACCATGCCACACGAAAAATGCGAACCGAACACAGCAGATAAATCCCGCCCGCCGGTTGAACCACCGATCCGCCCCTTGTTGGTTGGAGCTGTTGATCCGGCAGAAATGACACCGGCCGAGCGGAAGGCAGAAATCATCATGATTCCAGGGAAAGGGGTTTTGCGAATGTGCACGGCAGGGCGGATGCAGGCCGAGAATAGCTCCAACAAAAACCCCTTACAAAACGTATCGTTTATGATGCACTCTTGTTGTGTCTGGCTCTCCACCATTTTTGAATTGAAAAAATGAGCGCGGCCAAGCGGACTAAGAACAAGAATCCCCACGAAGGCAGCAGCCTTTCCGAAATGCCGTTACACCCGGACAGCCTGAGCGAATTTCGAGATTCCAACGTTGATTCTGCCTGAATGAAGGCGCGGGGGGTGGTACGGTGGGGTGTCCCCATGAAGTTCGTGTTCTACTCAGTCGTCGCATTTCTCCTTGGCGCGGAGGCTTTGTTGGCAGCTCCATCTGCGGTGGGAAATCAAACCTCCGTTCCCATGCCGTCGGACCGCGCCCGCATCCGGGTGGTTGAAATTCCTGATGTCCTGAATCCCTCACAGAAATTGAAAGTGCTCCGCGCCGACACGGGTACCCCGCTGCGGGCCGGGACCGCGTGGCTCTGGTCGCAGGAGCCTCAAGAGCCACCCGCCACCTACTATTCTGAGATGCACAAGGCTGGGCTCAACGCCGTGCGATTAATTCTTTTCGATGTATGGATTCACGAAGAGGGATGGAAAAAGTATGATTGGAACTCCCCCGCTTATCGTCGGGAGATGCTTGCCCGCATCGAGAGGGCCGTAAACCACTGCTCGGCGAATGGCCTCTATGCCATCATCAACGCCCATAACCGGGTGCCAGGACCTTATCCGAAATACGACGAAAAACTCAACACCGACCTCTGGACAGAGGTCGCTGCGCATTTCGCCAATCGAACCCACGTTGCCTATGAGCTCTCCAACGAACCGATCACCGGGCCGGGCAAGGACGGTGAGCTGGAGCCTGAAGCCATGAGCACACTGCAGGCCCTTGTGCGTGTTCACGCGGTCGCCCGCAGGCTGGCACCAGATACCCATATCATGATCCTGACCCCAGCGGGCGTCTCGGGCTGGGGAACCACCACGGCGATGAGCAACCTGACCCGCAAGTTTGAAAATCTCGCAGGCCGGATTGACTGGACCAGAACCTCCGTTGCCTACCATCTCTATCACGCCGATACCAACCTCTTTCCCAAAGCCGAAAACGTTCGTGCCTTCCATGCCGACTTTCCGGCCTGGCCCTCCGAGAACAACTTTCCCCCGGGGTTTCCTGCCGACAAGATAGGTGTCAAAGACGGAGATGCCGAGCGCTCCGTCCGCTTTGGTGCCGACGAATTTGTGATGGAAACCTGCGAACGCCTCGGCTTGGGCTGGAGCCAGTGGCACATCAACGGTCCCGCTCAGTTTGCACAGAACTGGCCTATTCTCTCAGCCGATGCCGTCGCCAAGGGATATGCTTGGAAACCTGACCGGGAGACAGGGCAAAAGCCACCGAGCAGCGACGAGAGTTCCGACCCTCGATAGCCCGTCTGGTCGCATTTTCGCGACTCCAAGAAAATGGCTCCTGAGGTAGGATTATCCCCGCGGCAGGCGCGGGGCTCTGCGAGTTTGTGTGCTTCGCACTTTTCAAGAGGCGCTATCGCGCGGGCAGTCGAACTGCGTTCTCGTCCTTTTAGTGCTGCGCTATCGGCCTCGCCAAATCCGCTGGATTTGGCTCCCCATGCACGACGTTCCGCGAAATTCAAATAGAGAGTAATGTTGTCGCAAGTGATTGATTCCGAGAATCGGGCTCAAGTTCGAAGAATTTAGGGTGGGGGTTCACCGTGTTCTCGGGGCTGCGAAACTGGACGGGATCCGGGAATTGCGAACCAGCCAATCAGCGTGATGCCGTTTCCTGATGGCGCCGCACCACCCGATGCCGGGCAAGTCCACTGGGAAACCCGGCGTGGAAGCCTCTTGCGACACTATCACCGGGAGACTGCGTGAAGTTCTGGAACGCGGGTCAAGCATTTTGGGTTTCTACTGTTGGCTATCTGGCAGACTAAAGGATCTCTTTATCAACTCCTTCGGCTATTGCCCTTTCAAGGGAAAGCGGCTGGAATCCGGATCAGCTGGCACGAACCATGTCTTACTGTGATATCCACCGACTGGGCAATCATATCCGGGTCATTGAAGGCAGGGAATTGATTTTGAACAAACAGGGTGATGTCGCCCAAATTGTTCTTCACTGCCGCGACGAAATCTTAACCATTATTGACAGCGGTGTATACCCTGAGGATCGACAGGCGATTCTAAAGGCCGCTGCCGAACTCGGGAAGTTCTCAAAGGTCGTGCTTATCAACTCCCATGGGCACGCCGATCATGTCGGAAACAACGATGTGATCCATGAACTTCTAGCCAAGGAGGTGGAGCACTACTGTCCGGCCAAAGATTACCCGAACCTCTGCGATCAGGCTGGTTTTTTTCAGAAACTGATGGAGGAATCCTGTGGATTTCTGGACATGGGCCCTCCCTCCCAGGCCGTGGCTAGATTGATGGCGCTTTTTCCTGAATTGCGGACAAATAAGGATCGCGTGGGCTTGCTTGAAGATCACTTTCCGCTCGAAGCCCACCAAATTGCCGGGATTTCATTCCGGGGGTTTCGGATTCACAATGTTTTAGTCATCCCAACTGAGGGGCACACTGTCGGTCATGTCTGCTGCCTCTTCCCCGAAGACTGCTTTTTCTATGGAGCCGACGAGTTCATCGGAGCGGTGCCTCCCTGGGGGGACAGTGATCCCGAAAAGCAACTCGCCGCCTGCCGCTTGGTGATTGATTTGATTCAGTCCTGTAGGCCGTCGAGATAATCGCGGGGGTTTTGTTCGAGATAAAATGTGGAACTAAGGGGCGATTCTTCGCGGTCTGCGCGGAGGTTTTCGATTTATGAGCGGGTCCCGCTGGCAAAGCGAACGCCGTGCGGAGGCCCGGC
>JBGTAT010000247.1:0-3275 GCA_041749755.1 Terrimicrobiaceae bacterium
TTCCGGGCCAGCTCGATCAGCGTCGGGAGGGCAGTCTTGCCTCCCTCAAACCTGAGCGAGCGGTTGTTGGCCTTGTGGCCGGTGGCGATCGCCGCTGCGGCTGCCGCCCCGTCGGCGACCGCAAAGTCATTCGCCTGCGTGCTCAGGAGCGCCAGGTGAGGAAACTTCTCAACCGCCAGCCGGTTGTCCGCGCCGCCCGCATAGATCCTCGCCGCCGTGATCACCGACGGAGTCAGGTTGTCCGAAAGGAAGACGACCATGGCAAAGGGCCGCTGGATCACCCACGTCACGTAAAAAAGCACCCCCCCGGCCAGAAAAACGAAAAGACAGACGAGGGCCAGGAGACGGTTGCGAAGTTTTTTGCTCACGGAAAATCATTGCTAGGGAATCCCTCTGCGGGCAATAGGATTTTTTGCCTTGTCCTGTGGTGCAACGGTATTTTCACGAACCTCTCGCAACAGCATGGGGACTGTTTCATAACTACTCAGGTGCATCTCCAGAATGGAAAAATTGCGCCCTCTTTTTGGCCTTCCTCATTACCAAATCGGCATGTTGCCGTGCCGCCACCACGCCCAGGCCGGCACAGTCATGGCACTCGGCTATTCTTGCTCGCCTGGGGGTGGACATGTCCCACATCTGGCATCTTTCATCTCGATGGCATTGATTTTCATTGCGGAGGAAATGGCGTACCTCGCAAGCTCCTCTCCGGGACATTTTGACAAGCTGGCTGGCGCTTATGTGCTCGTTGCGGATCCGCCGCGCAAGTGGAGGAACGTGCACTGCAATCTTCCTGGCGACACGGAAATTTACTCGGAATGTTCGAACCTCGGGGATGGTCCGATCACCATTCGGGATCATTCGGGCAACACCTGCGAACTGATCGGCTATGATGCGAAATACCTGTTCATCCGAGACGAGGAAAGCGGGCGATGCTTTACTCCATGGGGAGATCCTCTTGCGACAGCAGTCTCGGCGAGGAGGTGCGTCTTCCATGCCGCGTTCACCCGGATTTCAGGCGAGTGCGACGGGATCCGCGTAACCAAAACAGTTTTTGTTCCGGGCGGGCATTCCTGCGAGGTCTGGAAGGTGGAAGTTGAAAACCTGTGTTCGACCCCCCGCAGGATTTCCCTTTTTGCCTATGCCCTTTTTCAACTGACCGGCAAAACCGCAGAAGGCGGGCAGGTCTGGAAAGACAATGCCTCTCGCATCGCGCCTGATCTTGGAGGCGTTTTCATTGAGAACCGGGACCGCTCTGCTCCGGCATGGAGATTTAATGGGTTCCTCGTCACGACATCACCCGGCTATTTTGGTGCCTCCGGATACCGGGATCATTTTACCCGCGAAAGCTATTCCATCGGGGATCCCAAAATTCTTCACGGGTGGAATGCTGACAACCGGCCGGGCCAGGGCCCTGATTGCGCAGGCGTTGTGCAAGTCTGTCTGGAAATTCCTCCGAATTCCATGGGGCGCGCTGACTTTTTGATCGGCCGTGCATCGGATGAAGCCGAGGTGGCGGGGTTGCGCTCGCAACTCTCGCCGGATGCCGTCGACTTGGCGCTGGCCAACGCGGCGATGGAGGAAGACCGGCGCGCTGAGTCGTTTGCCGTGGAGACAGGAAATCCGGAGCGCGACGGCCTCATCAACGGATTTGCGAAGAAGCAGATGGCATCCTACTTGATCAACAAGAGCGGCTTTCGTGACAACCTCCAGAACGACATGGGGGTTGCGATGTTCGACTGGCCCATGGCGCGCAACAACCTCATCCGCGCGATATCCTCACAATATTTGGCAGGGGCGATTCCGCACAGTTTCCGCCCATGGAACCGGCATCAGTATTCGGATATGCCCGCTTGGATTCTGCACTGCGTGCCATGGTGTATCAAAGAAAGCGGCGATATGGACTTTCTGGATGAGAGGATTCCATTTTCCGACGACTCGCGGGAGGAGAGCGTTTGGGAACACATGCTTCGGGCGATGCGGTTTCTGGTGAAAGATACTGGGGCGCACGGTCTCTGCGACCAGCACTTTGCGGACTGGAATGACGGGCTCGAACCATCGGAGAAAACAGGGGATCGCGAGAGCGTGATGGTCACCCAGCAGCTTTGCCTTGGGCTCTTGGAAGTCGGCGAACTCGCGAAGCGACGCGGGGATGCCGATGTTGCCGCCGAGTGCGAGTCGTGGCACGCCCATTTTTCCAAGCTCCTCAATGACGTGGCGTGGGACGGATCTTGGTATGTGCGCACGCTCTGCCAGGGAGGATACACGCTCGGATCGAATGTCAACCCGGAGGGGAAAATCTTTGTGAACACGCAAAGCTGGGCAATCCTGTCAGGGACTGCTCCCGCCGAACGGGCGCGGCTCTGCATGGAGTCGGTTGATCGCCTGATCGAGTCGGACTTCGGGTTTTCGATCAGCTCCCCCCCGTTTACAAAATTCGACGAGCGGGTCGGGAAGTTTTCCGCATCGCGGCCGTATTACGCGGAGAATGGAGGTTGCTACAATCATGCGGCGGGATTCAAAGGCATGGCCGACTGTCTGCTTGGTCGAGCGGAGGAGGCCTGGCGCACATTTGTGAAGGTCGCTCCGGGAAGCCCGTGGAATCCGATCCGCAACTCCCTTGCGGAGCCCTTCGCCTTCACGAACTGCTACAGCCTCATCCCCGAGCACCCGGGGCGTGCGATGTATCCCTGGCGGACTGGCACCTGCGCCTGGATGACGATGCTGCTCGTCGAGGGGATTCTCGGAGCGCGCAGGCACTACGACGGGCTCCTGATTTCCCCCTGCCTCCCGAAGGCTCTCCCGCACGCCCGGTTGACCCGCACCTACCGGGGAGCGGTCTTCCACATTGCCCTCGACAACTCCGCTGGCCGCGGAATCGGCGTGACACAAATCCTCCTGAACGGAAGCCCGGTTCAGGGCAACATCCTCCCCGACCTGCGCTCCGGAACACACCAGGTCGAGGTCCTCGTTTAATCTATGAAATACGCCGCCATCTACCACGCCAACCTCAACTACGCCTTCCTCGAACCCCACAAATACGAGCAGGTCATCCGCGCCAGCTACGAGACGATCATTGACGGCCACGCCAAGGTCGGCCCGGAAGCCAAATATGTCTTCGAGGCCAGCGGGTTCACAATCGATCTCATGGCGGAAAAATGCCCGGACGTGCTCGCCAAACTCCGCCGCGGGATCGAAAGCGGCCAGTGCGAATTTATGGGCGCTCCCTACGCTCATCCGGTGATGGCGAATATCCCGGAGGAGGATGGATACTGGTC
>JBGTAT010000248.1:0-26256 GCA_041749755.1 Terrimicrobiaceae bacterium
CAGCGCGCGGCGCTCGCCGCCGATCACGATCAGCTTCGCACAAAATTGCTCGTGGCCCGCAATCACGGGAAGCGAGTTCGTGATCAGCGTCAGGGACGGGCGAACCCTCAGCAGGCGGGCAGCCTCCAGGCATGTCGTCCCGCTGTCCACAAATACCGTCGAACGGTCGGGAACCAGGCCCGCAGCAAGCGACGCGATCCGCCTCTTGGCCTCCACCGCCGAGCGGGATTTCTGCAGCAGGCTCGGCTCGGCCGCAGCCACCGAAGGATGCAGGACAGCTCCATGGATGCGCACCAGAAGATCCTGGCCCTCCAAAAAATCCAGATCGCGTCTCAGGGTCGCCGCCGAGGCACCGGTCGCGGAGCGCAAGTCGGCCGCGCCCACTCGCCGCCGCCTCTCAAGAATGGCGAGAACTTTTTGGTGGCGCTCATGAGCGATCATGAGCGTATAAGATTCTAAATGCTATAAAGTGTCAATGGGTTATGCTAAATCCAGCCGCTGCCGGGCGCATCTCCGAAAGTTGCAAAGAGCAGGGAGAACAGGCGTCTCGCCTGTTTGGAGACTGGCTTTCGCTGCCAAACCAACACCCACTCGGGCGGAAAACCAGCGCGATAGCGCTTCGTAAAGTGGGAAAGACGAATGTTTGGTGCAGGGAGCACAACCGAAACGAAGTGAAGCATCGCCCATGCTCCCTGCGGTCCTGTCGCTCCGGTTGCAACTTTCGGAGATGCGCCCGCCGCTGCCCGCGAATCGCCGGAGGATCAGCTCGCGCGGAGGCCCCTGCGGGCGTAGGCCTGCTCGATCGCCCTGGTGAGCTGTTCAATCCGGATGGGTTTGGAGAGGTAGCCGTCCATCCCGGAGGCGAGGCAAAGATCCCGGTCGCCGGACAGAGCATTTGCGGTGAGCGCCACCACCTGCGGGCATCGATCCGGCTGGTAGAGCTCCCGGATTTTTCGGCTGGCCTCCAGGCCATCCATCTCCGGCATCTGGATATCCATGAGCACGAGGTCGAACGCGGTTTTTGCCAGGGCATGGAGAACCTCCTTTCCGTTGGCAGCCAGGCCGGCGGTATAGCCGAGGCGCTTGAGCATCATGACGGCCAGGCGCTGGTTGACCGGATTGTCTTCCGCGACAAGGATGTGGAGCGGGCAGCGCTGCGCAAGGTCGCAATGTTCCTGCGCCGGGGAGGCCGATGCGGGGGAAGAAACGGGATGGGCGGGGAGGATGAGAGGGATGGAAAATCGAAAGGTCGACCCGATGCCGGGCATCGAGCTGAGCTGGATGCGCCCTCCCATCAGCTCGACCAGTCGCTGGGAGATTGCCAGCCCGAGACCCGTGCCGCCATAGCGGCGGGAGGTGGAGGCGTCGATCTGGCTGAAGCTTTGGAAGAGCTTGTCCTGCTGATCCGGCGGGATGCCGATGCCCGTGTCGCGCACGGCAAATGAAAGCCGCGGGGTATCGCCCTCCTCGACAGAGACACTGATGACGACCTCCCCGGTGTGGGTAAATTTCACCGCGTTCATGGCGAGGTTGACCAGGACCTGCCGGAGGCGTTGGGGATCGCCCATGAAGCAGTCAGGGGTCCGGGGATCCAGGCCGACCGCCAGCCGGAGACCCTTCTGGGCGGCCAGCATTGCAACCGTTTGGCGGCACGCCTCCACGCATTCCCGCACGTTCATCGGCTGCGACTCGAGGGTCAGCTGGCTGGCCTCGATTTTGGAGAAGTCGAGGATGTCGTTGATCAGGAACAGGAGGGAGTCGCCGCTGGAGCGGATCGTCTGCAGGTACTCGCGGGCATCGGGGCCTGACGGGTCGGATTCGAGGAGTTCGGACATCCCGATGATCGCATTCAGCGGGGTCCGGATCTCGTGGCTCATGTTTGCCAGGAATTCGCTCTTGGCACGGTTGGCGGCCATCGCCCGCTGGCTGGCATCGATGAGCTTGCGGTTGGTTTCCTCGACCTCCATCTCGGCCAGCTTGCGCTTGGTGATATTCTGAAATGTGCCGACCAGGCGGACGGTTTTTCCATCAACGACTTCCGCCTGTCCCATGACCCGCACCCAGATCGGATTGCCCTTGGCTGTGACAAAGGGAAGTTCCAGATCCCAGCTTTTCCCGCGGTCGATGGCGTCCTGGATCGCCTGCTTGATGACCGGCCGGGCATCTGGGGTATAGAACGAAAGCGCCCCACCGAGCGGCGGAAAATAGTCCTCGGCGACCTCATGGATTTTTCTGGTCTGGGTGGTCCACCGGGGAAGCATGGTCGCGAGGTCGAGCTCCCAGCCGCCGATGCCGGCAACCTCGCCGGTGCGGGCGAGGAGCTTTTCGCTTTCCTCCAGCTCCTTTTGGGCTTGCCGGGTTGCGCTGATATCCTGGGCGATCCCGAGGTAGCCGGTGAGGATCCCCTCCGCATTGTGGACAGCGCTGACGACCATCGAGATCGGAAAGCGGGAGCCATCCTTGCGGAGGTATGTCCACTCGCGGATCTCCGAGCCTGCGCGGGCGGCCGTCGATACGATGGCCTCGAAGCCGGAGACCTCCCGGCCGAGCTCGGCGGAGACCACCCGGCCGCGCTGCTCGATTTCCGTCGGGTCGTGGAAAAGCAGCTGCGTCTGAGTGCCCACGACCTCGGCGCTGGAATATCCGAGCAGGTTCTCGGCTCCGCTGTTAAAAATAGATATTGTTCCCTGGCAGTCCGTGGCGATGATGGCGACCTGGGAGGCGTTGCCCAGCACGTGAACCAGGCGGGAATGTTCCTCGGCCAGTGCTTCTTCAGCTTCAATTTTTTCGCTAATGTTCTCCTTAACGGCGATGTAGCGCTCCGGGCGGCCTTCGCGATCAAGGACCGGAGAGATGGTGGATGATTCCCAAAAGAGGGTGCCATCCCGCCTCCTGTTGTGAAACTTCCCTTTCCAGACGCGGCCGCTCGAGATCGTGCTCCACAGGTGGCGATAAAATTCCGGCCCCTGCAGGCCGGATTTTAAAATTCGCGGATTATTCCCAAGCACCTCCTGTGCAGAGTATCCGGTGTTTGCTTCGAAGGCGGGGTTGACGAACTCGATATTTCCAGCGGCGTCCGTGATGACGATGGCGTTCGCGCTTTGCTCGACAGCGGCGCGCAGGTTCCGGAGCTCTCGTTCGCGCTGGCGGATGTGCGTGACGTCGCGCTCGATCGACATGAACCCGAGCAGTGTGCCCGCCGCGTCCCGGTGGGGGGTTATTTCTAGCGCGACCCAGTACGGGCGGCCATCCTTGGCGTAATTCAGGATTTCGAGCTCCGGGACCGGCCGGCCAGCATTCAGCGCCGCGCGCATCCGCTTGACGATCCGCTGATCCGTTTCGGGACCCTGCAGGAACGAGGGGGTTTTGCCCAGCACGTCGTCCTGGGTGTATCCGGTGAGGGAGACAAAGGCTTGGTTAACCCAGGTGATTCGGCGGGAGGCATCGGTGAAGATGACAGTGTTGTCGGTGTGGGAGGCGAGCAGGGAGAGGCGTTCGAAGTCCAATTGGGTCCACGCGGGGGCTTCGCGTACACCCGGCATAATATCCGGGATGGCTGTCTGGTTGGCGCTCATTTCCTTACCTCCGGGATGACCCTATGGACCTCCCTCGCTGTGATCGCCAAATTCCCCACGGAATCTGGCTCCGGCGGGGAGGCCGGGCAGGAAGGCATTCCAGCATGGAGAGGGGGAGGCATGGTGGCTCAACAAATGCTGGGCCGAGCCTACCAGTTGCGCTGGGGGCTGACAATTTGAATAAACGATTTTCATTTTCCGGGCTTCTCGTCGGCGGGGATTCCGGCTATCAGCCACGAATCCGAACTGATCTATGCCCAGCAAACCTGCCATCCGCCTCGACGAACTGGACCAGACGAAGTCCCTCGAGCAGGACGAGTACAAGAAGCAGCTCAAGCAGTATCAGCTTCAGCTGCTGAACATGCAGCTCCAGCTGCGGGAGCGGAAGAACTCGGTGATCTTGGTGATGGAGGGGCCGGATGCGGCGGGGAAGGGGGGGGCGATCAAGCGGGTCGTTGAGCGGCTCGATCCGCGGCTGGTCCGGGTTTACTCGATCGTCAAGCCGACGCCCGAGGAGTTTTCCCGCCACTACATGTGGCGGTTTTGGACGAAGCTGCCTGCGCACGGGGAGCTCGTGATCTACGATCGCTCCTGGTACGGGCGGGTCCTTGTCGAGCGCGTGGAAGGGTTCTGCTCGGACGCTGAGTGGAAGCGGGCTTACCGGGAGATCAACGAATTCGAGCGGACGCTCACCGACAACGGGGCGATCATCATCAAGCTGTACCTGCACATCGCGAAGGACGAGCAGCTCGCGCGGTTCAAGAGCCGCGAGGCGGATCCGTACAAGCACTGGAAGATCAGCGAGGAGGACTGGCGGAACCGGCGGCACTGGCGGGAGCACAACGAGGCGGCCGAGGAGATGTTTGAGAAGACGAGTGCCGATGGGGCGCCCTGGACGGTGATCCCGGCGAACTTCAAATGGGTTGCGCGGGTTAAAACTCTGAAGACCGTCTGCGAGCGGGTCTCGGAGGCGCTCACCCGCTGAACCGGCCTGCAGAGATGGGTCTCCGATCGCTGAGCAGAATCTGCCGGAGGCGCGCATGATCGTCCACCTCGATGCCGACGCATTTTTTGCGTCCGTCGAGCAGGCGGCGGATCCGAAGCTGCGGCGCCGTGCGGTCGTGGTGGGGGGAGCGAAGCGCGGGGTCGTGGCATCGGCGTCGTATGAGGCGCGGCGGCTCGGGATTTTCACGACGATGCCGACTGCGCGCGCGCGGAAGATCTGCCCGTCGCTCGTCGTGATTCCAGGGGATTTTGAGAAGTACGAGACATTTTCGCGCCTGATGTTCAGCTACGCGTACGACCACACCCCGATGGTCGAGGTCGCCTCGATTGACGAGGGGTATTTTGACGTGAGCGGGAACACGAAGATGTCGGCGGTCGATATTGCCGAAACCATCCGCACGGCGATTCGGCAGACGCTCCGGATTTCGGTCTCCGAGGGCGTCGGCTCGAACAAGCTGGTCTCCGCGATCGCCTCGAAGCTCAAAAAACCGTCCGCGTTTTTGGAAATCCCGGCCGGCAAAGAGCGGGAATTTCTGTGCCCCCTCGAGAACAAGTGGTTGCCCGGGGTCGGGCCGAAGCTCGCCCGGATCCTCGACCAGGCCGGGCTGGCTCACATCGGCCAGATCGCGCTAGTCGGGCCGCAGGAGCTCTCGCTCTTCGCGGGGAACCAGGCCCGCGCGCTCTGGGAATTTTCGCAGGGGATTGACGAGCGCCCGGTCGTTCCGGAGGCGCCGGCCGCGAAGTCGTATTCCGAGCAGGAGACGTTCGAGCGCGACGTGACCGACGAATCCTGGGTGCTCGCGAAGCTGCGGAGCATCGCGGACCGGCTCGTGGCCAAGATCCGCAAGGAGGGGAAAACGATCCGCACGGTGGAGGTCCGCCTCCGCTACAACGATTTCGACGAGTGCCGCCGGTCGGAGAGCCTCCGCGAGCCGACCGATTTGGAGGACGATATTTATCCGCTGCTGTCCCGCCTCATGCACCAGGCGTGGGAGCGCCGGGTTTCTTTGCGGCTGGTCTCCGTGAAGCTCTCGGGAGTTTACGACGGGATTTTTCAAGCCGGGCTGCCGCTGCTCGATGCCGGCCCGGATCCGGCCGAGCGCCGACGCCTCGCGGGGGTTGTCGACGTGCTCCGGGGCAAATACGGGACGACCGCGTGCATGCGCGGCCACGACCTCTACCTTCAAAAATATGACGAGCCGAAACCTCCGGCGCCCCGGGCCGTCCGTGCGGCCACGCGCACCGGGTGGGTGCCGCTGAATTTCCGGAGCGGATATTCGTTTCTCGACAGCCTTCTGAAGCCGGCGGACATCGTGCGGCTCGCGGCGGCTCGCGGGCATCAGGCGGTCGCGATCTGCGATCCGAACCTGCATGGGGCGATAGAGTTTTACCAGGCCGCAAAAGATGCCGGGATCCGGCCGATCATCGGGGCCGAGGTGCGCGTGGCTGGCGAGCCGGTCTGCGCGTATGTCCAAGATAAGGCGGGATATCAAAACCTCTGCGCCTTGCTCACCTCGGAAAAGGTCACCCGCGAATTTTTTGAGGGTCACCGCGGCGGGCTCGTGATCCGCCCGGGTGGCCATCAGCCGGCGATCCGCTATGCCCGGCCAGACGACCGCGCCATGTATCAGGTGCTCTCCTCGATCCGCACGCTGACCCTCCTCGACTCCCGGGCCGCAGATCCGGCAACCGCCCATTACCCGCTCGGACCGCTCGAGTTTAATGCCAGCGACAGCCTCGCGATCGCGGATTCGTGCGGGTTTGAGTTCGAACTCGGCGGCCTGAAATTCCCCAGGTTTGCTCCCCCGGACGGATCATCCCCAACCGCATTTTTGCGGCGGCTCACGCTCGAAGGCGCCCGGCGGCGGTACGGGGATCCCTCTCCGGCAATCCTCGCGCAAATTGACGAGGAGCTGGCGATCGTTGCCGCGGTCGGCTACGAGGAATATTTCCTTCTCACTCACGATCTGCTCTGGCACGCCTGCCATCCGGCGGGCATCGAGTGGATCACCCGCGGGAGCGCGGCCGACAGCCTGGTCTGCTACTGCCTCGGAATTTCCGACGTGTGCCCGGTCCGGTTCGAGCTGTATTTTAAGCGATTCCTGAACCGCGACCGGATGGCGCTCAACAAGCTGCCGGATATCGACCTCGATTTTCCCCACGACCGGAAGGATGACGTCGTCGACCTGATCTTCAAAAAATTCGGCGACCGCGCCGCGATTGTCGGCGGCTTCAATACCTTCCAGGGCCGCTCGGCCTTCGCCGACATCGCCAAGGTCATGGGCGTCTCGGAATTTCAGATCCGGCGGATGACCGAGCACATGCCGTTCGCAGGGGCAGCGCGGATCGAGGAATCGGTCGCGGCGAGCCGGGAATGCCAGGACGGGACGTGGGAGGAGGACCCTTACCAAACCGCCCTGCAGCTGGCCCGCCACCTGGACGGGATGCCCCGGCATCCGAAAATGCACCCGTGCGGGGTCGTCCTCTCCCGCGAGCCGATCGCCTCGCTCACCCCCCTGTTCACGGCAAACAAGGGATGGGCGACGACCCACTTTGATATGGATGCGGTCGAGGCGATCGGCCTCGTGAAGATGGACATTCTCGCGCAGGGTGGCTTGGCGGTGATGCGGGACACCAAATCGCTCCTCGCGGAGCGCGGGATCGCGGTCGATCTGAAGGCCCTGGAGCCTTGGGCTGACCCGGAAATCTGGGACATGATCTCCTCGGGGGGCGCGCGCGGCGTCCATCACATCGAGTCGCCGGCGATGCTCGGGCTCTCGAAGATGGTCGGGGTCCGCACGATCGACGACCTCATCGCCATCGTCTCGGTGATCCGCCCCGGAGCCGCAAACAGCCTCAAGAAAGAAACCTTCGCCCGCCGCGCCCGCGGGCTGGAGCCGGTCGATTTTACCCACCCCAGCCTCGCCGAATGCCTGCGCACGACGTACGGCGTCGTCGCCTACGAAGAGCACATCCTGCAGATCTGCGAGGCCTTCGCCGGCCTCCCCGGCGGACGCGCCGACGTCCTTCGCCGGGCGCTCGTCAAAGCCCAAAGCGACAAGGTCGCCGCCTTGGAAAAAGAATTCGCCGAATCCGCTCGGGCGCGAGGGCGAACGCCGGAAGAAATCCGTGCGGTCTGGGCGCTGGTTTCAGGATTTCAGGGCTACGCATTCTGCCGCGCGCACTCGACCGCTTACGGGATCGAGGCCTACCAGGCGGCCCACCTCAAACGGAATTTTCCCGTCGAATTTTTTGCCGCCGTGCTCACCAACGGGAAGGGGTTCTACAACCGCCTCGTCTATTCCCTTGAATGCCGCCGACTCGGGATCGGCTTCGCTTTGCCAAACATCAACCGCTCGCAAGCCGGCTTCTCCCCGGAGTCGGGCAAGATCCGGGTCCCGCTCACCGCGATCAAGGGATTGAGCCACCGGACGGTCGCGGCCTGGGCGGCTGGAAAACCGTTTTCTTCGATGCGGGACTTTTTTCTACGCTGCGAGCCGGGCCCCGACGACATGAATGCCCTGATCCGCGTCGGCGCGTTCGACGGGTTCGGCGCACGGCGCACCTCCCAATTCTGGGAGTTCCGCGAGCTTTCGCAGTGGGGGACCGGCACCCTCTTCCCCGCCGCCGGAGCTCTCCCAGAAATCCCGCTCCATGAACCCGGGCCCTTGGACCGCCTCCGCGACGAACAGGAACTTCTCGGGTTCCCCGTCTCCGGGCATCCGCTGGATCTGTTTCCCGGCATCGCCTGGGCGTCGTACTGCTCGGTTTCCGACCTCGCACATTTCTGCGGCCAGCGCGTCACCGTCTGCGGCCTCATCATCGAATCCCGAATCCACCGGCAGTCCGACGGTCGGAACATGAAGTTCCTCTCGGTCTGCGACTACTCCGGGATCCTCGAATGCGAGCTGTTTTCGTCAAGCTACCAGCGCTTCGGGACCGAGACGGTCCGCCACCCGGTCGTCGAAATCACCGGAACCGTCACCCAAAACGAACCCGGCACCGGGCATTCCCTCCGCATCAGCCGAATCCGCCGCCCGCGCGCCCAATCCTGTTAACTTAGCAGGAAAAGTGAGGGCCGCAGATTGACGCAGATTCACGCAGATATATAAAACAGAAAACTTGATGGAGAGCACGTTGTGTCATCTTCAATCTGCGTTGCTCTGTGAATCTGCGGCTAAAACCCTCTTAAGTAAGCGGTATTGGGCGAGACGCCTGCTCCTCCCTGTTTTGCCATGGCCGCCTTATCGTCTCTTTACTTCCAAGAGTTGTATCAGTGGCCAATCACTTAGCCAATCACCAGCCTGTAAGCGAGGCCCAGAAGGCTTGCGGCAAAAACGACCGGGATGACATCCCATTTCCAGCGCAGCATCCCGAGAAAGAAGATGAGGGCGACCGCGAGCGCGAACCAGTCGACGCCAGCCGGAAAAATGACGTGCCATCCGAACCAGACCGCCAAGTTGAGCACCACGCCAACGACGGCGGCAGTGATGCTGGAAAGCACCGCCGTCAGGGTTTTGACATTCCGCAGGCGCTCGATGTAGGGCGCACCCAGGAAAACGAAGAGGAAGCAGGGTAAAAAGGTCGCCCATGTGGTCACCGCCGCGCCCCACGTCGCGGCGAAAAGCGGATTCATATTCCCCGGATGCTGCCAGGCGCCCACGAATCCCACGAACTGCAGCACCATGATCAGCGGTCCCGGCGTCGTCTCCGCCAGCCCGAGGCCCGCCATCATTTGGCCCGTGGACAGCCAGCCGTAATTTTCCACCGCCTGCTGGGCGACATACGGAAGAACCGCGTAGGCCCCGCCAAACGTCACCAGGGCCGCCTTGCTGAAAAACAATCCCTGCTGAAAAAGGATTCCATCCCAGCCGCTCCAGAGGCCGACGGCGAGGATCGGAAGCCACCACAGAGCCAGGCAAAGGGAGGCCACCCGAACCGCCCGGCCCCAAGTCGGCCGCTCCAGCGTCGCATCGTCATCTGCCAGAACCGACGCCGGGCCGCCGCGACCGTGGGCGACCACAAAATTTCCCGGGCAAAACTTCCCGCCCGCAAACCCGATGGCCCCGGCGGTCAGAATGATGGCCACGAACGGGACATTCAAAAAAAAGATTCCGACAAATGCCAGCGCCGCGACCCCCCACAGGATTCGGTTTTTTAGCGCCTTGGTCCCGATCCGCAGGACGGCGGACGCCACGATCGCCACAACGGCCGGCTGCAGTCCGTAAAAGACGGCCGCTACGGACGGCACATCCCCGTAGCGCATGTAGACGAAGCTCAAGGCCCAGAGGAGGAATGCCGACGGCAAAACAAAGAGCGCCCCGGCGGCGATCCCGCCCCAGGTGCGGTGAAGCAGCCAGCCAATATAGATGGCGACCTGCTGGGCCTCCGGGCCGGGAAGCAGCATGCAGAAATTCAGCGCGTGAAGAAACCGGTTTTCGGAAATCCAGCGCCTCCTCTCGACCAGTTCAGCGTGCATGATCGAAAGCTGACCGGCCGGGCCACCGAAGCTGATGAACCCGAGCTTGAGCCAGAACCGGAACGCCTCCCAAAAGGTGGGTTTCGCAGGAGCGCTCTCTGCCGGGACGGATGTCGATTTGTTCACGTTTGTTAATAGAGCCAGGCCGCCCATGCGGCGCAATGTGCCCGGTTAAAGTGGCATCGACATCGTACCGATGCGAGGAAATCCCTCGGCGACAGGAGTCTCGCCGCTCCGGGAAAGAGCAGCTCATCGAAGGGGGCCGGGCTGTCGGGGATTTGGGGTGGTCGACGGGACTCGAACACGTAATTTATACCATAGAAAACTGATTATTTTCTTGTTTTGTGACAGGTTTGTGACAATGTAGCCGTGTTATGGCACGGAAAAAGAAGAGCACCATTGTTGAAGTGGTCGAAGGCAAGGGGCAGCGCATTCCGATTTATAAATCTCCCGTGGCGGGATACGAATCTTATTTGCTCGCGTATTACCAAGCGGGGCAACGGATCAGGGAGCGGGCGAAGTCCTTTGAAGCGGCGAAGAAACGGGCCTCCGAGCTGATTGATTCCCTCAGCGATGGCTCGGCCCACGTTGAAAAACTCACCGCCCGAGACCATGCGGTTGTGTCCGAGGCGTTGCAGATTTTGGACAAGACGGGCGAAGAAATTGGCCTGCTGGATGCAGTCAGGCAATTTGCGGACGCGACGGAAAAACTCGACGGTCAGGGCACCATCGCCGATGCGGTTCGGGTATTCCTCGAACAGCGGGAAATGGCGAAACTCACGCCGGTCAAGTTGCCTGATTTGGTCGAGGTCTTTCTGGCCAGCATCCGGGAACAGAAGCTGTCTCGCCGCTACGTTCTGGACATGCAGGCCAGATTGCACAAAGCCGCCGAATCCTTCACGGGCCAGATTGTCAAAATCCGCACCGCCGATGTCGATGCGTGGTTGAAGGGCATGAAGCAGACCAGTGGGCGGACGAGGAACAATTATCGCAATGCCATCATCACCCTTTTTCGTTTTGCCAAGGACAAGGGCTATCTCCTCAGGGACCAACAGACCGAGGCAGAGTATTCTTCGAGATACAACGGGCAGGGCGGGGCAATCGGGATTTACACCCCGGAGCAGGTGGAACTGCTTTTGAACCGAATCGCTCCCCGTTTGCTGCCGGTTGTGGCAATCGGCGCGTTCGCGGGGTTGCGCAGTGCGGAAATTTCGCGCTTGGAGTGGTCGGAGGTTTTATTTGATCAGGACGTGATCGAGATAAAGGCGAGGAAAGCCAAAACGGCAACCAGAAGGTTGGCCCCGATCCTGCCGGTTCTGGCCGCTTGGTTGAAGCCGTTCGCCAAAAAGTCAGGACGGGTTTTGCAGGGGGTGAATGATGAATTTGCGCTCGCCACGCAATTCAAAAAGGCGGTTGACGCGATCACCGGCCCCGATGGAAAACCGCTTTTGAAAATCATCCACAATGGATTCCGCCATTCGTTCATCAGTTGCCGGATGGCCGTTTTGAAAAATGCGGCCGAGGTGTCATTGGAGGCAGGAAACAGCCCCCGCATGATCTTTGAGCACTACAGGGAACTCGTCACCGAAAGAACGGGAAAGGAATGGTTCTCCAAAAGGCCGAGCAAGGGCAGGTTGAAGGAGATCAGCGCAGCAATCGCTTGAGATCGGCGGAATGGTGGGTCCGCTTGAGGGCATCTTTCACTTCCCCGAGATCATATCGGCGGTGTTTGCCTGGCCGGTAGCTGGGGATGATTTTCTTTTCTGCGTAATAGCGCAGGGTTCGTTCGGACACGTTCAAGAATTTGGCACATTCTTTTGGACCGACCAGCCGGCCAAGTTCAGGCGTTCCCTTTGGCCGTGGCGGTTCATTGGCGGGAACGGGCGGACGCTCCCCCCGCAGGAGGGCATCCAGAGCTTTGTAGAGATCTTCGCGGGTAAAAAGCGGTTCGCCGGATACCGTTTGATGCGTCGGCTTGATCCAGTCGGCTGTCGCCATCCGCTGCACCAGAACGACCGACGGGAAGACAGTTTCGATCAATTCCGCCCTTGACAGGAGCGGCGGCAACAGGAGCGGATCAATGAGCTGAATCGGGGAAAGTCGCCCCGAGAATGGCTTGGGGCACTGGTAGTAATCCCAGGAACCATCCCACTTGTGGCGCGATTGTTGCCATCCGACGATCCGCCGTGCCCGATCCTCTCTTGATGAATCCTGCATTGATCGGATCATGCCCATTCCCTACCATCGCGGCAATGCTGAACCCTGTCGAAATTCGGAAACGATTTGATGCCTTGCCCGCTGAGGAAAAGCGATGGACTTTGAAAATCGGCGACCCTGTAGAAGTGCGGCATTCAGATAGAATCCTTCCCCTCTGGGAAATTCTGGAAGCCATTTCCGCGCATGGGGCCAGCTTTTGCCGATACGTTGAGATTTTCGGCGACGGCGGCAGCTACAGCGTCCCTTTTGACGGGCAGGCCTTTTTACCCATTTGCAACGGGAGTGCGATTGCCTCAGCGGTCAGGGCTGAGACGGAGGCTTTGAAAGCAAAGAGCGGGCTGACAGCCGAGGAAAAGCAGAAGAAAGTGACCATGTTTTGAAGGATCCTTTCGAGAGTCAGCAGGGTTTTCGATTCCCACCACCTCCCTCAACCTGCCCGCTTGACTCTTGCGCCCCCTCGTTCCTCGGGGTGCTCAGAGACAATCGCCCAAGGGGTGCGGCAGGTTTTCGCCGGAGCGGCCAACAAGCGGACCGGCTCTTTCCGTTCGTTCCTCACCCAATCGCCGGCCCGCTTGTTCGCCGCGTATTTTCACTTCTTGGCGGCTGGCATGATTTTTTCCCAGCCACACGCCAAGGCATTTCTCAGCCGACAGATTGTGGAAAGCAAAACGTCCAATTGACCGGCTTCGATCTTTTGAATTGTTCTGGGATTCAGATCGGCAAGCTCGGCCAATCTTTCCTGGGTGATACCGGCAGCAACACGTTCGCGTCGCAGGCTGGCCCCGAAGTGGCGAAGTGCGGATTTTTTATTTGAATCGTGAGGCACGCCCTATGAGGGCGCATTTCAACGTTGTCAAACACGGCGCAATGGGGCGTAATCTGATCTCCCGTATGAAAGCGCCATTTTATCCTGATTACCTCTCTGATAGGCTTGGCTTTCAGATGTGGATCGCATCAATGACAGAACGGATTCCTAAAAGGAATGGCAGGCGATGAATCGCGGATTTCACCACATCCTTGATTTCTACGGCTGCGATGCGGGGCAGATTGAGAAGGAGGGGTTTTGGAATCGCGTGATGCACGACGCGGCGGGCAAGGCGAAGATGGATGTGCTGTGCGCCAAGTTCCATCGCTTTCAACCGCACGGACTCACCGGATTTCTTCTGCTCTCCACGTCCCACCTGTCCGTCCACACATGGCCGGAGCATCGCCATGCCGCCTGCGATCTTTTCAGCTGTGCAGCACCCGAACATGCCCGCAAGGCGGTGGAGCACCTGATTAGCAAAGTCGCGCACGAGAATTTCACCCATCAGACGATTGAGCGCGGCTTCGAGACGGAAAACTGCTTGGAACTTCCGGTTTACTCTACGGGGGCCATCCAACGCATGTCTGTCGAAAAGGTGCTTCTGGAAGAGGAGTCGGCATTTCAGAAAATTCTGGTCGCACGGATCGAAGGGTTTGGCCGGTGTCTGTTGATTGATGGCGTGATGCAGTGCGCGGAGGCAGATCACCATCTCTACGATAAGGCACTCCTATCCCCGATGCGCCGGAGCGACCGGAAGATTCTCATTCTCGGTGGCGGCGACGGCTATGTGGCGCAGGAAGCTTTGAAGAAGGCTCCCGTTGCCCGCGTGACCGTGATGGACATTGATCCCGCTGTTGTTTCCGCCTGCCGCACGCACCTTGGCCAAAACGTTTTTGAAAATCCTCGCGTGAATCTCATCATCGGCGACGGACTTGCCTATTTAGAGAGCACGAAGGAAGCGTTCGATGGCATTGTTTTGGATCTCACCGACAACCCGGTCGGCGGTGGGGTGGCGAAGTTTCGGAAATTTCACAGCAGGCTTCTTTCCGCATGTGCGCTGAAAACCAGCGGGTGGCTGAGCTTGCAGGCCGGTGCTTCAAGCGCGAAGAAACCATTCGTCGAGGTAGCCTCGTTCTTGGAAGCAGAAATGAAAAAGCGGTTTCTATCGGTCAAGCGCACGGATTGCTTCATCCAGAGCTTCGGGGAGAAGAATGCGTTCTTGCATGCTGAAGAGCATATTCCCCCCGTGATTCATTTCAATGAACGCTAATGACCTTTACACGCCGTTGGATGAGGCTGTGGCCGAGTTGAATGCACGTCAGAGCGATGAAAGACTCCGCGCGATGATCGCCGATTTCCACCGAACCTATCCACCGACATTCATGGAAGGCGGTCCCTATGCGTGCCTGTCCCGCCAGATCATCACAGGCGACAACGAAATTTCGCGATTCCTCGAATTGAGCGCGACCACTGGGCTGTCGCCTCTTGGGATGTCCTTCACGCAGGATCGCTTTGTTGCGCAGAATCCCGACAAGAAGTGTCTGGCGTTGCTCCCTTTCTGGGTGAAACATCAGGAAAGAATGCTGCACATTGTGGGTAAATTGGATGAAGGCGGGGCCATTGGAAATATCATCTGCCGCAATGGGATGTCCCTCGTGGAATTTCACCGCCACTTGCTTGAACACCGACACCCAGGATTCAGCGGGTGTGTCCGCGACGTTTCCGATTGGGCCAAATCCGTGAGCGGTTCCCATTTCGATTATGTCCCGCTTCTCGCTTTGTTCGTCACTGGCGGCATCCTGTTTGAGAACTTCCGAACGGATGATGAGGAAGAACTCGCGTTCACTCACGGGCGCACGATCCCTGCTTTCGAGGAAGTCGAAAGAATGTTCGGTGTTCGTCCGCTCATCGTCCGGCTCTTTACCGACGAAGAAGTCGCTGATCCGAAATGGTGGAGATACCCGGACGAGTTGTATCCCGTGGCGAAGGCGCTTTTGCACTGCAAATCAGCGAAAGCGGAGTCTGCCCTCGCCCGGCAATTCGTCCGGTCATGAGAAACCCGGTCGAACAAACGCAATCTTGGCTTAACCCTCTACTCGAAGAGCGCAAAGTTAATGGGGCAGAGCATGGCGTTTTTGCGACTGGGAATGTTGGAGTGGGTAGTCTTTTAGCAATTTTCGGGGGCGTCATCATGCTGTGCTCCGAGGAGCCTGATTTTCCGGATGGCATCAAGGACCTTGCACTACAAATCCATGAAAAATTCGTCATTGGGGCAAAGGATTCTTCGGAGGTTGAATCTGCGGATTTCTTTAATCACAGTTGTGATGCGAATGCGGGTTTTCAGGGGCAGATCGTTCTCGTTGCTCTGCGGGACATCAAAGTGGACGAGGAAATTTGTTTTGATTATGCGATGGCAGTTAGCGTGCCGGGGTATCGTTTCGACTGCCGGTGCGGATCGAAGAACTGCCGTGGAACAATCACAGGAGAAGACTGGAAGCGGCCCGATCTGCAAAAGCGTTATGCTGGGTATTTCCAGTGGTATTTGGAGAAGCGGATCAGGGAAATGACTGATCGGCCATGATCGCATCGTTTCGCAGATGGCTTCGATTTGCGGAGATTGGCGGCTTTACGAAGCGTTTTGCGGAGTTGTTTTCAGGATTCCTTGTCTGGAACGCGACCGATTACGTCTTCGACTACGCGCTTTATCCGTTCGTGGTCTGGAAACTCGGGCCGGTGGTCGGGGGCGGAGTCATGGCAATATTGTCCCTGATGGCCTGCCTGTTTTTGCTGCGGATTTACGATGGGCTCAAGCGCGACTGGCTCGGAATCGAGTTTGTCAAGGGGCTGCGACACTACGATGGGAAATCCCGTTGGCGACGAGGGATGGCATGGCTGCTTTCGCGAGGCGACTGGGTGGCGTTCGTGGTTTTATCGGCCAAGTATGACCCGTTCATCACGACCGCCTACATGCGACATGGCAAATTCAACGGCATGACACATCGCGACTGGATATTTTTCCTCGCAAGCTGGCTGCTGTCCAATCTGATCTGGATCGCCGTTTGTGCAGGGGGAATCGAGGCGGTGCGCTCGCTCATTCGATGAGCGGTGCCAAGTTTGTTTAATCTTGGTCCTTTGTGTGCCGCCAGCCTTCCTTGTAGGCATCCCGATCCGCTATTTCCTTGTCATCGTAAAATCCGAATGGCCTCTCGTGAGGCGGATCGTATTTTCCCTCTGACGCGTCAGTTTGACCCTCGTTGTGGTGGCCTTCAGTGTCTCCTCGTTTTGGCATAAGTTTGGATTTGATTTCGCTGACAAAGAAACTGTCCTTAAAAAATGCAAAGGTTCCGGTGTTTGTCAAGCCTTTTGAACGGACTTGCGCATTTGCGCCCCGTCGGAATCTTGTTGGTTCTGAGTTCACTAAATATTCCCTGTAACAGGGTTGACATTCCCTGTAACAAATGAAAGTTTCCGTCCATGGCACGCTCATCAACCACGTATCCGACGAAATGGAGAAATTCCAAAACCACGGTGATTCGAATCCCGGAGCATCTGGCGGATTCCATTACAGAAATCGCGAAGCGGCTGGATGCGGCCGAAGGATACACGATCCGCGAGGACAATGAAACGTTGGTGTTGGAGTTCTTGAAAACCACGCCCAGCCATTACGACTTGGCGCGGCCGGTCAACGTCGCCAGTGTCCCGCAGCGAAGCCCGTTCAGGTATCCCGGAGGGAAAACGTGGCTCATCCCGCACATTCGGGCATGGCTGCGTTCGCAGGGAAAGAAACCGATTCGCCTTGTGGAGCCATTTGCGGGCGGAGGCATCGTTGGATTGACTGCAGCATTTGAAGGGCTGGCCCGTCATGTGATCATGGCGGAACTCGATCCGGCTGTTGCGGCGGTCTGGCGGGTGGTCTTGAACGGACAGGCGGAGTGGCTGGCAACGAAGATCGAGAAATTCGAGCTTTCGCTTGGCAATGTTCGTTCCGTGCTGGATGCCGCTCCGAGCACACTGAGGGAGAGGGCATTTCAAACCATCGTCAGGAACCGTGTCCAGCGGGGCGGGATTCTGGCACCAGGAGCAGGCTTGGTGAAGACGGGGGAGAGCGGGCGGGGGATCAATTCCAGGTGGTATCCTGCCACGCTGGCCCGTCGTATTCGTGAGATCAACCAGCGTAAAGACCGCATCACATTTCTTGAGGAAGATGCGTTTTCGTTGATCGCGGAACACGCCCGAGACGGGGAGTGTGCTTTCTACATCGACCCCCCCTACACGGTGGCTGCAAGACGACTGTATGCGACATGGAAGGTGGACCACGCCAAACTGTTTCGGACGATGCAATCTTGCAAAGGGGATTTTCTCATGAGCTACGACAACACGCAGGAGATCGCCAAACTTGCCGAAGACCACGGATTCCAATCCCGAGCGATTGCCATGAAAAACACTCATCACGCGAAAATGACCGAGTTGTTGATTGGAAGAGATTTGAGCTGGATTGATTGATGTAACCCGAGGCGCTGCCGCCTGATTTTTCGGCTCGTCTGCTTGACGGGAATCGGGCAGGGTGGCCCGATGCTTCTAAAAATTGGGGAGGTGTTCGGTCACTCTGTGGACAATTTCTCGGCGACGGCAAACGCGGATCGCACCGCGAAGAATTGCCCATTCAGAAAGGCCCGTTGCAACAAGGGCAACAATGCAGATCCTCTGGGGATTTGCAGTTTTTCGGATGGGGCTGCAGCGACCGTGGTTTGTCCGGCCAGATTTCAGGAAAGTTTCCGACTTTTCGCCGATGCCGGACGGCTGGCCTTTGGTCCAGACCGGAAGGTTGCGGCGATTCCAGAGATCCGTGTTTTGCGGGTTGAAGTGCCGGGGAAGCCCCCTCGCAGGATTGGCAAAATTGATTTCATGCTCGCCGCGCTGGATGAGAAAGGAACGGCGGTGGACTTCGCCGCATTGGAGGTCCAAGCGGTCTATATCTCCGGAAAAAGCATACGACCCGCATTTGACCATTTCCTCGAAAAGAAGACCCTGCCGAGCTTTGCCGAGCGCCGTCCTGACTTCCGCTCATCGGCTCAAAAGCGTTTGATGCCTCAACTCAGCCTGAAAGTTCCTGTCTTTCGGCGATGGGGGAAAAAGTTTTTTGTGGCGGTGGACCAAACTTTTTTTGATGCCCTGCCCGCCATGCAGACCGTGGATCACATTGAGAATTCGGAAGTGACTTGGCTGGTTTACCCGTTCAAGAAAAACGGGAAACTCTTCGAGATGGGGACTCCCAAAGCCGTTTTCACGCTCTGGGATGAAGTGGTTGCAGCCCTACGGGAAGGAAGTGCGCCGAAGCCAGGAGAGATGCTTGCCGAGCTCCAGGCCAATCTCCAGCGGGGGCAGGTAGTCACCACGAGCTGACAAGGCTCAATCCAGAAGCGAGTCAATTTGGCCAAGGATTTCGCGGATTTTGGCTCCATTTGGCAATGTTTTGACCAGCGATTGAAGGCGGGCCAAGGCAGACACGGCACGTTCTTTCAGAACTTCTGGCTTCGGATCTTTGAAAACTTTCTTGGGTTTGGGCGGAATTTTCTTTTCCGAGCGGAATTCGTCAACCGCATTTGAAACCGTTTTGGTCGTGAGCTGGTCCGGCCCGAGGTCGATGATTTTTTCGTGCCAAAATTCCACTCGGCACTTTTTTGGCAATTCGAGGACGGGACGAATTTGAGCCTCATTGCGCGGGAGACACAACTTTTCCCCAATAGGGGAATGCTTTTCGAGCTCCAGAACGAATTCGCCGGCGTCAGCGAGCCTGTAGCTGTGGGAAGTGGCGTATTTCCATGTGGCCGCGCAATAATCACCGAAATTTTGAAAACCCAGCGACTTCCAGAGAATACCATTTTCATGATCGCGGATCAGATAAAGGGCCTTTGCGGCAGCGATGCTGGCTTTGACCCCATCAGTAACTTGCTGCTCCAACTTTTTCAGCAAGTCCTGGTTTTTCGCGCTGAGTGGGGATCCATGGGGGAAGACAATGCCTTTTGGGGATTGATACCAGAATTTTCCATCTACCGTTTTTCCACGTGCTTTCCGTTCCGGTTGCGACTTTCCGCCCCATTGCTTGAAGTGGAAAGGCACTTTGGCTTTTAAGCACTCGTCGCGAATGGCCTCAACCCACGCCGCATGCATCGGCCGAGCGGATTTACCATCGGAAGACGACTCTCCGCCGACCATGATCCAATGGAGGCCTTTCAGGGATTTTCCCAATGTCACAGGACCAAGCAATGGCTCCATCGACACGAAACGAACAGGGACTTCGAGATTGAGGAGGTGGGGCACACGTTCGTCAAATCGCTTTTGATTTTCCGCTGTGACGCCGACGCAGACTTGGGGAAGGGATTCAATCCGCTCTTTATAACGGGCGAGAAACTTGGATCGCTTTGTCAGCAGAAACCATTTCAAGGAAGGACATTTTCCGATGAGCTCGAAAAGCTCATCCCGCCATTTCTCGCTGACCTCCTGATCAAAAACATCGGCAGCCGAGGCGCAGAAAATGACCGGATGGTTCCCTGCCTTTTTGGCCGCCGCTTCCCAAAGAAGCGGCTTTCCCCAATTCTCGACGGAAGTCCTTTTTCTTTTTACGCCTTTTCCCCAGCCGACCTTTCCCAGTCGTTTCGATTCTCCAGCCTCAGCAAAGCAGTTCGCACAACCTTCTGAAATGTGGGTGCAACCAAGCCACGGATTGAATGTGTGGTCAGCCCAATCGATTTTCGTTTTTTCCACGCGGCCACTTTACATGCACCCAGGAGAGGGGCAAGCTTGCAACGGACAAGACAGCCGTGCATTAAATATTTTTTGAGGATCATGACGAAACCCGTTTTGAAATTCGCATCGCTCGAAGTGCTCCTTGAAAGAATGGCCAAGCGAATCAAGGCGGCCAGAGCAGCCGGGACAACGGCAAACTTCAATGCTGAGATCCTCGACAGGGTGGACGAAAGATTTCCGGAAATCTTGAAAGAGGCACTTCATCCGCTGGATTACCAATGCAAGGTTGCCACGGCAATCGAAGAAATCGAGCCGGAAGTCACCGCGTATCTTGAAGAGATGGATGAGGGGTCATTCGAAAAGGCATGCCGACGGGGCGGGAGGAAGTTCCCTCGAAAAACTCCCCCTGAGGGGGTGGATCCCGACCGCTGAAAGTTTCGGCGAAGATTTTTTCAGTTTTCTTCCCGATTTGTCCGTTTGTGATTCTTGAAGGGTCTTTAATGGGGCATGTTTGCGCCTTGTTTGCAGTTCTTCTTTCCTCTTGGATCCGCCCTCGATCCTTTGTGGGTGGGCCTCACTAGCCTGGTCGCGGTCGGCGGTTTGCAGTTTACGGGTGGGCGCAGGCGTCGCGCGAAGACTCACAAGAAAAAACTGATCCAAAATTCCGGTGTAGCTGAAAAGCTCGGAATGTATTTGTCCTCACCGTCGGTGCGGTCAACGATGCGAGCGATTCTTTTTTCGAAATCGCGGGATGAAATCTGGGAATGGTTGGTGGCGACGCCGCCGGGTTCGAGCTTGGAAGTGGTTTTGTCGGAGTATCGCCAGAAAACCCCGATAGCGCTGGAGATCGTTTTCATGGGATGGGTCTGCCTGATCGCGCAGTATCTCGCCGAAGCCGGTGCTGGCATCCGCTGCGGCAACCAGCGGATCCGAATGGATCTTTTCACGGTGATCTTGGCGAGTAGCGGGGGCATGAAATCCTGGGGGCTGAACAGCATGCTTTCCTCGATCAAGGATCTCTGGACGCCGAATAAAATCCTTGATGCGGGGAGCACGGCAGGCTTGCTCGCCCAACTGAAAGAAAATGATGGGAAAGCGTGCTTTTGGAGATTGGAAGAGTTCGGCACTTTTTGGAAGGAGCTTTCGGGCGAGAACCATTCCGGGACGAAAAGATTGTTGTTGATGAGTTACGACGGCGAAGCCTGCGGAAAAGGTTTGAAGGAAGAAAGAGTGATTGTGAAGGAGCCGTATTTGTCGTTTTTCGGTACGACCGTCATTGAGAATTTGAGCGGTCAAATTCCGGCCGAGGATTGGCGCTCGGGGATGTGCCAGCGGATTGGTTTTGTTTTGGCCCGCCACGACTCCGATCCGAAGAGGGATTGGAGGCGCGGGAAATTTGCATGGCTGGAGGTGGATAATGAGCGGATTTTTCGGGAGTTCGAGAAGATGAAAAATGTTCCGGTCCAGAAGGAGTATGAATTTTCCCAGCCGGCGATTGCCCAAATTCGGCAGTGTTGGGAAATGATCGGAAAGCATGGGGACGAGGGTTTCGTGCGCCGTATTGAATTCAGGGCCTTCAAGTATGCCCTCGTTTACCATTGGCTGCTTGGGAAGGACTCGAAATATTTGGACGCTGAGGATGTCGGCTGGGCCTTCCGCCTCGCGATGCTCCACCTCGCTGATCTCCGTGTCCTGCTCAACGCCACGGAGTATTCCGACTTCGAGGATCTCCTTCGGCGTGGAGAAATGTTTCGGAGGAAGTGTGTCGCCGAGGGCAAGCCGTTCCGACCGCGCGAACTCCAGATGCGCCTGTCACGGCAGCTGCGAAATAGCGAGGAGGCGAAGTCCCTGTTTTTGCTGGTTTGCGAAAAGGCGATGAGGGAAGGACTCGATGGAGTGCCGACCCCGGAAGTAATTTTTGAGTTGACCGGTGTGTTCCCGGAGCCCGGAAGTCCGGTGCTTAGGGCACCTGCCGTCGATTCAAAGGAACCAAAAAAGAAAAATGAAGATGAAAAATGAAAACGAAAGAATGGTTCGCGAGGAGCTAAGCAGGCTTCGCGCGGCCACTGCGGAAAAATGGGTGCAGCAGGCCACCCCGGCAATGATCGAAGAGTTTGGACTCAACGGCCATGAGCATTGTGCTCCCGATCTTCGGGACGCGATTAATCGTGAGCTCACGAAGCGATCAGAGTTCGAATTTGAAGAAATTCCAGTTTGACCGAAAAGCCGCCGATCAGCCCGAGAGGTCATCCTCTCGGGCTTTTCGTTTTTAGTTCTGACCGCAATCAACCGCGCGAATAGCTCCAGGTGGCAGAGCCTCGCCTGTCTCGAATGCCCTGATCACGGCCCGAGCGTTTCCAGGTTCAGGCTCGATGTCGAAACTCTGGCCCGTTTCAAGCCAGACTTGGACCCGACCGCGACTTGGATTGTATCCGATGACGACGGCTCGGTCCGACTGGATGAGCCAATCTGGGCCGAGCCTGAGCCAAGTGCCTGATTGTGCTGAGCCTGATGCGCCGCCCGTTGAAGTTGATTGAGGTGATGTCACCGATTTTGTTACGGCGACCGATGGTGAGGAGTTTTGAATGTTCATATTCTTCCAATTCTTTGTTTGTTGCGTTTGCCAACATCGCGGCATCAAGTGACGCCGCCGGGTATGGCAGACCCGATCTTTCGCGTTTGGCTACGCCCACATGGCGACCAGACTCGATGGAAAATTTCTCTTTCGTCGCAGGCGCGACCCAATCGAAAGCCTGCATTTCTTTGAGGGTTGATCGCTGCCAAGCGAAACGGGCGTCGCCGTTCGCTTCATCATTGTTCGCGACCAAAAGATGGAGATGGGGATGTGAACGGTCATCGTGCATGACCCCGATATACGAGGCACCGACCGCGAATTTTTGGATCCACTGTTCGCCCATGTCGGCCAGTGCCTCAAAAGCATTCATGCGTGCAGCAGGATCCAAAATGTCTTCAATGCTGATCACAACATGGCGCAGGGCGGACCGGCCCGCAGGGACATTGGAGCAAAGGGTTTTGGCATCCGTCGCCGGTGACTGAGTAACGGTGCCAACATCCAGCCCGTTGATGATTCCGACGACACGATTGCCGGATTCTTGTAAGGCTTCGACCTCGCGGTCCTGTCGGCCCATTGGAAGATAGCAATGGCGGAGGAGTGCCCGAGGGAATCGGCAAGCTCGCTTGATGGTGACAATCGTTTTCATGCGAGCAGGCCCTCCAGCTTTTTCAGAATACCCCGAAGAGCAGCACCATCCGCAGACTCACCCCAGCTCAGCCTGAGGGATTGATTCAGCAGCGAACCCAGCGAGGCAAGTTCGCGCCGCGCCAACAGGAGAGCTTCGAGGTCGATCCCTTCAATGCCCGAAGTGACCAGAAGGGAAACAGCTCGGGATCGGGCGCGAGGGGGAAGGGTGAGAAGTCTTCGCGCCGCATTGTCCGAGAGTCTGATTCGAAGTTGTGTTGATGCATTCATGGTTGGCTGGGGTGGTTTGCGGTGGTGGTGCCAGTTACCGCCCCTGTCTCAATTTGCCATGGCAAATTGAGCGGGTCGGGCTGGTCAAAGGGAACCGTTGCACGTTCCCCCTTGAAACCCCCATTGCTTTTCGCCGTGTGCCCGGCGACTTCTTGCAGAAAAATCTTCGCGATTTTTGACGCGGATATCTCGCGCTCCACGATGCGGCCAATGGCCTTTTCGACGGATTGCCCTACCCTCTCACGCAGGGCTTTGACCACGGCGGAGGGCAGACGCTCGCATCCGAGTTGATGGAGTCTTGCCGATAAATGAGCTTCAATGTTCATGGGGAGTAATTACTAAATTGTAGTAAAAACTCCGCCTCTTGTCAAGTGAATTCCATTGAAGCTGACAATAATTGAGCAAAAAGGAGGCGGGAGCCTATGGATATCGCGCGATTCTTCCGGCCACAACTACCCGCAGGGGAGCGAAAAGTTTGTGACAATTTGTGACAAACCGACTGCCGTTTTCGTCCATTTCCTGCCGTTCCGATTTTCACCCCTGATCGACTGGAAAGCCTGTATCTATCGATACTTTCAGGCTTTCCAGCCCATCATTAAACTGGGGTGGTCGACGGGACTCGAACCCGCAACAGCCAGTACCACAAACTGGAGCTCTACCATTGAGCTACGACCACCATCGCAACCGGTCCCCCTGCGCGGAGGCTCGGCGAGGAAAAACCTTCTTGTCTGGGGGGGAGTTTGTCAACGCCGTTCTTCGGCTGTTTTGGAGATTGTGCGGGGGCGCGCTTTCGCGCTAGCCTGCCCGCCATGGTTGCCTCCGACGGCGAATCTTTTCGGACAATGATCGCGCGGGTCTCGCCGGAGGACATTGTGCTCTACGCGAACCGGGCGCTGGCTGCGTACCTGCGCGTCTCGAAGATCGATATCACCGGCGCTCCGCTGGAGATCCTGGCCTCCCGCGCCCGGGGCGAGGTTTCGGTCTGCTTTCAGCGGCCGGAAAGCGGGAAGACGAGCAACCGGCTGGTGACCGACGACGAGGGCCGGGTTTTTGAGGTCAAGACGTACAGCGAGGGCGGGGTGCTGGATATCGTGCTCGACGAGGTGACGACGATGGATTCCGTGAGCCGGGACCTGCGGTTTGTGAGCGGGACATCTGTCGACCTGCTGAATGAGGAAGAGCTCCGGACCGCGCGCCAGCCGGAGCGCCGGTTTCTGACGATCTCGCAGGTCCGGCTGAACGGGATCTCCAGGCTCTCCGAGCTTCTCGCCCCGATGGAGATGCGCCTGATGCTAAACTCGTTTGTGGAGGAGTCCGCCGAGGCGATTTTAGGGACCGGCTGCACCTACTACGAGACGGCCGGCGGATCGGTGACCGGGATCTACGGGGCGCCGCGGTACTTTGCCGACCACGCCCTGCGCGCGATCCGGGCTGCCTGCAGCCAGCTCGAGACGTTTGCCCAGCTCCGGGAGGGGCTCTTCCGACAGGGCCGGGAGATGCCGCCGCTTTCGTGCGGGATCTGGACGGGCGACACGTTTGTGGGAACGCTCGGGGCCTCGGCGACCCAATCGTATTCCGCAGTCGGCCACACGGTCGATCTGGCATCCCAGCTCTGCCAGCTCGCGCGGCCGGGCGAGGTGCTGATCTCCGAGTTTACCCTCAGGAACTTGGTGCAGACCCTTCCGGCCGGTTGGCAGGCGGTGCAGGCCGAAAGCGAGGCGGAGCCGGACCTCAGCGATTTTCATTGGCCCGGCGAGGATGTCCAGCCGCTCCCCGAGGCCTTCGTCCGCAAGGTCTGGCTGATCGGCCCGGACGTGGAGTCCGACATGTCGGCGCTCGAGTATTACGCCGACTACCTCTACGCCCTCAAGCCGGCCGGCCACGACGAGGTTGTCCCGATCCTCCGGGTGGTCCGCCCCGCGGCCATCGGGGATTCGATCGAGCTTCGGAGCGACAATGTCGTGAGCGCCCCGTTCTCCCAGTCCCTCGGGAAATACAAGCTCCTCTCGGTCGTCGGCACCGGCGGGATGGGAAAAGTTTGGAAGGGTCAGGACCGGTATGGCAACGTGGTTGCGATCAAGGTCCTCCACGCGACGGAGAGCACGTCCGACGCCCAGCTCAAACGCTTCCAGCGGGAGGCGGATGTCATGTCCCGGCTGCCGCACCGGAACATCTGCCGGGTGTTTGAGATGAGCGAGTTTGAGGGGATCCAGTACCTGGTGATGGAGTACGTGGATGGGCTCACGCTGGCCGACCTCCTCTACGAGAGCACGCATGCGGAATCGTCCGGGGTCGGGTCCAAGCCGCTGGCCGATCTCAAATCCTTGATCCACGCCCTGCGCGAGGAGCGCTCGACGCGCGATGATCAGGTTGCGACCGGTGACGGGGAGCAGCCCGCCCGCGCCATGGAAACCCGGATTCTTCCGGTCGAGCAGACGCTGACGATTATCATGAAGGTTTGCGAGGCGGTGCAGTTTGCGCACGAGCACGGCGTTCTCCACCGCGACCTGAAGCCCGGGAACATCCTGCTTCGGGAAGATGGCGAGCCGCTCGTGGCGGATTTCGGGCTGGCGAAGCTCAGCAGCGGCGGGGACGGGGTCTCGCTCTCGGTGAGCGGCCACGTCGTCGGAACACTGGAGAACATGTCGCCGGAGCAGGCCGAATCGAGCAAGGACGTGGACGAGCGGGCGGATGTCTATGCGCTGGGCACGATCCTCTTTCAGATGCTGACCGGGCGGCGGCATTTTGAGGCGACCGGGAACATTGTCTCCGACGCTCAGGCGCTCCAGTCCCACGAGCCGCCGCGCCCGAGGAGCCTGAACCCGCGCCTCGACAGCGACCTGGAGGTGATCCTGCTGAAGTCGCTTCGCAACGCCCCGGTCGAGCGCTACCGCAGCGTCGCAGCCCTCTCGGCCGACCTGGAGCACTACCGGCGGGG
>JBGTAT010000249.1:0-3088 GCA_041749755.1 Terrimicrobiaceae bacterium
CCGCGTCACCGCGATCGGCGAGACCCGCTCGCTCGACCGCCGCCTTCTTCTCGACGGGGGGGCTTCCTGACGAGATGGCTACAAAACCCCAACCCGCCACGCGCATCCGGACCTGCCGGGCCTGCGGAGTCCGCTACGAATACCCGCTCAGGGGCGAACCCTCAACTCGCCACCATTGCCCGGACTGCGTGTCCGTCCCCCCGCCGCTGCGAAAGGTCTGCGAGCGCCTCCTGCTGCGGGTGCAGAAGCTCGAACGCGAAATCGCGCGGCTCAAGCCTGCGCCGTCTGGCGAAAAAACTGCCCCTGCCTGAAATCGCGCGGGCTACACTAGATTCGCGTTCCCTGCGGCTCCAGAAGGCCGAGACCCCGCATGGTGGCATCGGTCGTGGGATGAAAAGCCCATTTTCCGGGCCAGTCCCGGCGGAGAATTTTGTCCAGCCGGTCGCCGCCCCCGGATACCGCCACATCCGGGAGGAGCGGGGTTCCCGTTGCGGCGAGGAGGGGAAGGCGTTCGGCGCTGGCCTTGATGAGCCCCTCAACGATCGCCGAGAGGAGGTTCGTCCGCGTGGTGGCGAGGGTGATCCCTTGAAATCCCCCGGTTTTTTGTTCGATGCTGGTGCGCTCGCCCGCCATGTAAGGATCAAAGGTCACGCCGCCCGAGGCCTTCGCTCCGGCCTTCGCCAGGCGGTGGAATTCCTTTCGGAATTGCTCGATCGGCCACTCAGAGAAAAATTGATCGCGGGCCCAGTAAATCGCCGAGGCCACCGCGGCGAGCGTGCTGACCGCGAGAAATTTCCCATCGATTCCGAGCGCCCGGGTGAGCAGGCGATCCTGCGGGGCGGGTTTCGTGGTGCAGAGGGCGAGCACATCGGTGGACCCGGTGACGTTAAAGAGCTTCCCGTGCTCCGCCCCTGCAAAAAGCATGCCCGCGCTGCCGTCCATAATTCCTGTGAGCACCGGCATCCCTTCCCGCAATCCAAAGCGGGCGGCCGCGCCCGGTTTGATCCACCCGGCCACCTGATTCGCTTCGCGGACCTCCGGAAGCAGCGAGGGGCTGATCCCGAGGTTCGCGCACAGTTCGCGGCTCCAGCCGCCCAGCTTGAGCGTCTCATAAAGTCCGGTAAATGAGGCGTTCGAGGGATCTGTCACCCGCTCCCCGGTCATCTGTCGGTGCAGAAAAGTATTCAGGTGCCCGACGAGATCCGCGCTGCGAAGGCGGGCCGGCTCGTGCGCGAGATACCAGGCCCATGTCGTCGAGCTCATCCCGCCGGGGAATGGCCTGCAGCCTGTGATTTTCATGTGGCGGGCTTTGCCAATGCGCTTTTCAATCGCCTGCGCCTCCGCGACGCTCCTCCGGTCCTGGTGCGTGATGATCGGCGTGAGCGCGCGTCCGTTTCGATCCATGGCCACCCAGGCCGGACACATCACCGCCATGGCCAGGTAGTCCGCATTTTTCGCGTCCTCCCCAAGCGAGGAAAGCGCCTTGGCCACCGCCTCGAGAAGGCTCGCCGGTGCCACCTCGACCCGCTGGCCGGAACATTCGGATTTAAAAAATGTGCGCGGCGATTCTTTAAGAACCCGCGTTCCCTTGAGGATGCCGGCAATCACCGACGAGGAGCCAACATCAAGACCAAGACAGGTGGACATGGGAAAGTGGAATAGTTCTTTTCGCCGGGTTGCTCAACCTCATTCCTGCGGTCAGATCCCGCGCGGAAGGAGGATCGCGGAGGGACCTACAACGGATTTTTCCACCGCAGGCCTGCGAAACTTGAAAAGTCGGAATCGCAACTGTTCAGCTCCGCCTGGTGTTCGACGGCCAGCGCCGCGAGGTGAGCGTCGGTGGTGAGATTTCCTCCGCTGCCGAGCTTTTCAAGAAATCCGAAAAACAGTCCCGCGAAACGTTTCCCGGGATGCACAATCAACACGTTCGGGTGTTCCAGCCAACTCCGGACGCGGCGGGTGGCATCCTCCACCGGCATGGGTGATTCGAGAACTCGGGGATGGGTCATGAGTCGGATAAATCCGCCAGCCACGATCCAAGGCAGTCCGACAGGCTCCCTTCCCCCCACCGCGCCCTCCCACCATGCGCGCGCGGCCTCGTGCTGCGGATCCGCCGCATTATAGGCATAGACCAGCAGGTTGATGTCCGGGATGATCATCGCCGCGGGGTGCGCGAGGCAAAATTTTCTGCCTCCAATTCGTCCGCGACCTGATTCAGTTTTCTGCGGTCAATTCCCGCCCGGTAGGGCGACCGGTGCGGTTCCACCACAAATTCCGGCAGCTTCTTATTGCGTCGTATCCCATACCCGGCCCTCAGCCGCTCGTTCACGGCCTGCTTTAAGGAAATTTTCCCGGAAGCCGTCTCTTGGAGCAACCGCTCAGCAACATCGCCATCCAGCGTCAGGGTGGTTCGCATAAGGTTATGTATCACATCACTAGGTTTTGATGTCAAGACATCAGCTTCGCGCCTGGATTGTTCCGATCGCATCCGCCTTGAGGAATCTTGTTTGGAGTTCCGCATTTTCGAGGTAGGCGGCCCCTCTACGCGCCCTCGCGGGCGCGGAATGTGACCGGGGCGGCGGCCAGCATCTTTGCGAGCTTGATGCGGCGCCGGATCGGGAAGCGGTCGAAGATCAGCGTCTCCGCCGGGCTCCAAAGCGTGACCCAGCCGATGATGATCAGGCTCTCGCTGATGATCGTGGCGAGGCGGCCCTGCCCGAGCAGGTAGATCGCCTCCGAGAGCACGATGCAAAATGCGACCGCGCAGAGGGCGCAGAGCAGGGCCGCTCCCCCCCGGCGCTTGAGCTGGCGGAGCTCGTTCTGCTCATCCCGGGCTTGCTGGGAAAAATAGCCATGGATCGCCGAGCGGATTTCGTCCGTCCGCCCGTGGTCGTGCCGCGAGATTTCCAGTTCCACAGCCACCCCCTTTTCGCCATGTGCGGCCTCAACTTCCGAGACGAGGGCCCGGGCAAAATCCGGGTGGAGGTCGGGGCCGGTAAAGAGCGCGTGGGCCTCGTTGAGGATCCGCCCGGCGGAGCAGATCGACAGGCGGACGGCCGGGAGGGCGGCGCCGGGGCGGTGGGCCGGA
>JBGTAT010000250.1:0-3749 GCA_041749755.1 Terrimicrobiaceae bacterium
AGCGCGATCCAGGCGGTGCGCCCGGCGATCGTCGCCGAGCAGGCCCGCCTGAGCTTCGAGGCGTTCCCGGTGCGATCCGCCAAGACCGGCATGCTGTACTCGACGGCTATCATCCGAGCGGTGGCGGGCGTTCTGCTGGAGCAGCGGAGGAAGCCCCTGCTCGTGGTCGACCCGGTGATGGTGGCGTCCAGCGGCGACCCCCTCCTCAAACGGTCGGCGGTCGCCGCCTATCAAAGCCTTCTTTTTCCCCTGGCAGCTGTCGTCACCCCGAACCTGGATGAACTGAGATTCCTCTCCGGGATGCCGTGCAGAAATTTGGGCGAGATGAAATCCGCCGGCGAGGCGATGGCCGCAAAATTTGGAGTTCCGTTTCTGCTCAAGGGCGGGCACCTCGAGGGCCGTGTGGCCGTGGATGTTCTGATTTCCGATCGGGGAGCGCAGGAATTTTCTGCGCCATACATCCGCGGGGCGGAGACCCACGGGACCGGGTGTACGTTCTCCGCCGCGATCGCCACCGGACTGGCGCATGGCCGCTCGCTCGAAGAGTCGGTCGCTCAGGCCAAAGAATTTATCACCGCCGCGATCCGGCACCGCCTGCGCTGGAAAAAATCCTCCGCGCTGGACCACGGCGGGGCGGGGACGTGTTGTAGCGGCGCTCTGTGAGCGTCGGAAGATGGGGGCCGAAATCATGCGGCGGTCGCAGACCGCCTGACCATTCGCCCGTAAAAGCCAACAGGCCGCGCTTGTGGCGCGGCCTGTGGAGTTGATCCGGCTGCACGTCGGGATCGGTTGGGATCCGACGTGTGCGGATTGCGGGGCGCGGGCGCCCCGGCGGTTATTTGACGTGTCCGGAGACGAGCTTGGTCATCTCGAACATGCTGACCTGCTTTTTGCCGCCAAAGACAACCTTCAGCGCGTCGTCCGCGTTGATCATGGTCTTTTTGGCAGGGTCCTGAAGCCCGTTCTTTTTGATGTATTCCCAGAGTTTTTTTGTCATCTCGCTCCGGGGGAGCGGCTTCGATCCGACGATGGCGGAGAGCGCTTCGTCAGGCTGAACGGGTTTCATCAATGCAGGGTTCGCTTTGCGTTTGGTAGTAGTAGGCATAGGTTTGTAGTGTTGGGTCTGCTCGGGGGAAGACTTGAGGATTCGTATACAGGGTTGCCCTGGAGGAGTAAAGCAATCTATCCGCCTGATTTTGCGACCCAGGCGGTGGTGCCATCCGGCTGGGTGACCTCGATGAGCTCGCCTTCAAACGAGCGCTTCTGCCAAAGGTCGGACTGCGCGGCCTGGATGTCCTGCGGGCTGCGCTTTTCCTTGTCGGCGAGCGCGAGCATGAGCGCCATGCGGTCGGCATTTTCCTCGGCGACCGTCTTGCGCATGTAGTCGCCGGCTTCGCCCGTCGTTTCGACGCGGATCGAGAGGAGGCCGTCGCGGCCTTCGCCGACGAGGCGCGAGTTCTTAAAATTCTGGATATCGGCCATGCGGTTTCGCCGGCGGGTTTCCGGGTCGCTGGATTTGTCGGCGGGCGGTGAGGTTTTGAGCGCGGTGGTTTTGTTGTGCTGGTAGACGTCGAGGCGCATCGCGATGTCGACCTTGATGGGGTCCTGGGTCGAGAGGTTGACCGTCGGGGCCGAGCACCCGATGAGGAGCACCGGGGCAAAAGCGAAAAGGAGTGTTCTCATGGTTGGTCTGCCCAGCGGCTTTGGCCGGATTCATCGGCGTGAAGCACGATGTCAAAGGTGCGCGATCCGAGGGCACCTTGCAACTCCAACCCGAGCACCCCCTGGCCCTGGGCAAACCAGAGCTTGCCCTCCGCCTTGTCGTAGTCGAAGTCGCGGAGCGAGGTGAGGGCGATCTTCATGCTGCTCTTTTTGAGCTGGCTCCACGCGTCCGGGATGTTCGCCAGGAAGTCGTCGATTTTTCCGATCTCCATGCGTCCGGGCTTCCTGGCCCGGAAGCTTCCCTTGGCGCGCTGGATCGCGCGCCCGAAGGCATCCATCTGGAGCTTAAAATCGACCGGCCCGGTGAGGCGGAAATTGTCTGGGGCGATGATATCGGTAAGCTCGCGGAGGCTGACCTTCTCTCCCGAGATCCATCCGATCCAGGGCGAGCGGTCCTGGAAGAGGAAGCTGAACCCGCCGGAGACGTAGCCGCGGTAAATGCGTCCCCCGAACGCCCCGTTGATGCCGGTGATGTCGAAGGTCGCCGACGCCCACGCGTCGGTCGCACGGAACTGGCGCCACTCAATCGATTCAAAAAACACTTTGCCCACGAGGTTGTTTTCCTGCTTTTCCGGCGGGTAGGCAAACTGGAGGTCGCCGCGTTTGGTGGCGAGGTTGAGCTGGTAGTCGGGGAACGCGTATTCCTGTTGGGGGATTTGGAACGTGGTTTGAAGCTGGAGCGAGGCGAGGTCGTCGAGCGCGATGTCGGAGGCGGAGGCAAAAAAGTTGAGGGGGAGCCCATATTTTGCGCGTCCGCCGCTGCCGATGAGGAGGCGGCCGAACTCGACTTTTAGCCGGGCGATTTTCCACCCCCGCCCTGCTGCTGTTGCGGCCGATGTCCCGCCTGCTCCGGCGAGGCGCTGCTGGGTGTCGTCCATGTACCAGAAGAGGTCCTGTCCGATATAGACTGTGGGATTGAGGATGACGACCTCCGCCAGCTCGTTGCGCAGCAGCCCGCCGAGGGTGAACCTCAGAAAGATGCGGCGCATCGTGATGACCTTGATAAACGGATCGTACGGGGAAAGGATTTCGAGGTCCGCAATTTCAACCGTCTGCAATTCCCCGCCGATCGCTTCTGCGGCACCGACCGGCGAGACATCCTGGAGGGACGTGTTCACGACAAACGAAATGTCCGACGCGATCTCCCGGGAGTCCTCCAGGCGAGCGCGGACATTTTTGACATCCAGCGTTCCGATTTTCCACGAGGCGGGAGCCGAGGAGGGCTCGGACGAGGGACCTGCGAAGAGGGTTTGGAGGGCCTGCCCGAGCAGGAGGCTGCCGCCGTTGACATCCAAGGTCTCGATATGGCGGTTCGCGAGGACCTCTTGCGGGGTGGCGACGAGGCGGACCATGTCGAGCGAGAGGAACGGCGCCGGAACGCCCGGCAATGTGGCGGAGATCTCCCAGAGCATAAGTTCCAGCGGGGTCGTGGCGCTCGGGTTTTTCCAGTCGAATGCGCATCGGAACGTGACGTCTGGAACCGTGCTTCCGAACCCGTTGACCGAAATTTCCGCATAATCGCAAACCAGCCGCCGGAACGTCCACGTCCCGCCGGTGCTGGACGATCCCTCGCGGGAGAGGCTCTTCAGGAGGTTCGGCGAAATTGAGATCTTTGGGTTCACGAGCCGGACCTCCCCTAGCGTGGCCCGGCGGAAATCGTCGAACGAAAACTCGAGGCTTCCGCTGTCGAGGTGGAGGAGCTCCTCGCCGGTCTTGAGGTCGCGTAGAACGAGGTTGCGAACAGTCAGCTGATGAAAGGCGTCGAGGGTGGCATCCGAGAGCTCCACTTTGGCACCCGGGACCGCGCTCTGCACCGCCCAGCGCGCCAGGTGCGCGAGGTTGTAGCTGAGGTAAAAAATGCCAGCGGCCCCGAGCAGGCAGACCGCAAGGGCGGCCATGGCAAGGCGGCGCCGCCACGACGGTTTGCGGGCGGGTTTGCGGGCTTCAGACAAGGGAGTCAAAAAGGGTTCCTGCAACAAAGGCGACGCCTACGAACACGTTCGCCTGAAAAAATGCGCGGTTGATCG
>JBGTAT010000251.1:0-5896 GCA_041749755.1 Terrimicrobiaceae bacterium
CCGGGCCTCCGCACGGCGTTCGCTTTGCCAGCGGGACCCGCTCATAAATCGAAAACCTCCGCGCAGACCGCGAAGAATCGCCCCTTAGTTCCACATTTTATCTCGAACAAAACCCCCGCGATTATCTCGACGGCCTACATCAACCGGGATCTCAGGAGCTTTCAGCTTGTTCAAAAGCGGTCTGCTTGGTGATGTTCTAAAAACCTCCATGGCCGGAATGGGGACAGCCATGCTCCAAAATCTTGGAGTTGGTCTCAGCGCTGCCATCCAGGCCGGGGCGGCAGTGCTCAAAGGTGGATTCCAAAGTGCTATCGCACTTTTGTCCGACGCAAGTTTATGGGATGGAATACGCAGTAGCGCACTGAGCATTGCCTATACTGTCAAAGCCATCATTTTGGATGTCGCTGCGGACATGGTTTCCATGCTCCCTGGAAAAAATGGCGTGGCGAAAGAGTGGAAAATGACGGCCCAATCCACCCAGGGCCTGGCAGATGCCTACCAACAAAATGCCGGGGTGAGCTTCGACAACGTTGATTTCGATAAAGTTATTCAACCCCTCATCGATACCGCTGGAACAGCGGGAAGCATCCTTGGCGACACGATCTCGCAGGTTGCGGAAAACTTAAAAAACAACACATCGCTTTCAGAAGTATTTGAATCTTTGAAAACGGCGGCGGCGGGCCCGGCTCCACTGATCGGAGGAGCTCGCCTATACGACATTGTTCCCCCAGAAAAAAAACGCGAGTTCCTGCCCACAAACGAAGCTTTCAAGTTTGATGGGGGACAGGGCCTAGCCAGCCAAGCGGCATTGTTGGAGTCGGTTCAAAAACTCTTTTCTAACGCGGCAAGGAACGCGGAACAGTTTTTAAATCCGAATGGGACAGGATCGGGCGGAGGCGTAAAGGCGGCCGACATCAAAAAGTCAGTGGACGATTCCGGACTGATCAAGCGACTGCTGACGGTCCTTGAGCAAGTTGAAACCAACACCGCGAATCTCTCCCCCCAGGGAGTTTACGCAAACTTTTGACATGTGCTACATGTGGGGAGTTGCACGAAATCAGGTTTCAGGTTTCACCTTGCCTCTAAATTCTCGTGCTCTTCAATTTGGCCAACTCCTAGGCAAAAAGGTGAAACCTGATCCTCTCAAACTTTTCAAATCAGTGATATTCACGGGATAGAGCACGGGATATTCGCAGCAAGGTGAAACCCTGCTCTTTGGTAAGTGCCTGAAATCATGGCTTATCGCACCAAATCGCACCAGATCTGGCCAAATCAAAGCGCACAACAATTAAGCGTGGTTCCACTTGGATCCCGAGTCCGCGAAGCCGGAGCGCCTAAGCGCCGCGCAAATCGCTGGCTTCCAGGATTGACCTTTGCGAGCCCCGCAGTAGATTGACAAACCTACACGCATGAACCTGAACAATTTGACCTCCTTCGCCGCCGAACCCTCCACCACAAAGAACATCCTTGCCGGAGACGTTGAAATCCACGGGACCCTGAAGTTCCAAAACGAGCTGATTTTTGATGGAAAGCTTGACGGGGAAATCATCTCCGAAGGCGTTCTGACGCTTGGAAAAAATGCCAACGTCAAGGGCGAGGTCAAGACGAAGGCGGTCACGGTCCATGGGACGGTCAATGGAAACATCACGGTGACCGAGCGCTGCGAGCTCAAAGCCAGCAGCCAGCTCAACGGCGACCTCAAGGCGATGCGGATCGTCATCGAAGAGGGGGCCACGTTCATTGGCAAATCCGAGGTGACGCCGGCGAAATCCGTTGCGGCACCAGCGACGAGGCAGGCGGCGCCTGCGGCGGAGCCCGCTCGCACCAGCAAGACGGCTGATCTGATTAGTTAAGCCATGGCGAGGATTCCGCAAAAGACACCTTCCCAGTGTCCGGCTTGCGGCTTCTCACAGTTGGAGCCCCCCCACCTCATCTCGACGTACTGCCGGTCGTGCGGGGGGCATTACGAAGTCGCAAAGCATGCGCGAGGAACTCCGGCGGCCTTGCCGCCGCTCCCCTCCCCCGCCCGGCAGCAGACGGCCGAGGTCCATTGCTTTCAATGCGGGGCAAGCCATCCGGTCTCGGCCCACGCCCGTTGCACGATCTGTCCCGGGTGCAATACATCCATCGAGCTGGAGGATGTCACCTTTCTCTCCCCGGCCTCTCGTCGTGTCGATACGCGGGGTAAACTGCGCATCGGCCCGGAGGGCTGCCTGAGCAGTTCCTGGATCGTCTGCGGCTCCGCCCGGATCCAGGGCCGGATCGTGGGCCAGCTCATCTCGCTGGGAGAGGTTCATGTTGCGACGAATGAGGCCTGCGCCTGCCACATCACCGCTCCGACCATCGTCATCGAAAAAAACTACCGGCCGACGTTTACGCATGCCCTCCACACGCAAAGGTTGGTTGTCTATGGCTGCCTGACCGGAGTCGTCCACTGCCAGGGAACGGTCCATGTGTGCCGCGGTGGCCGTTTGGAGGCGGAGGTGCAAGCCCGCTCGGTGACGGTCGAAAAGGGGGGCGTCCTGCTTGGCAGCTGCCGGGTGAACGGAACCTCCACCATCCCCGAGAACTCCAGCACCGCCGGATCGAACGGGTGGGCTGGCGCGCTCTGCCCAGCGGTTTAAGAATTCATCGACGACACGGAGGTCGTCCCTCCAGCGCCGACGCGCTCGTTCCTGCATGGAGGGCGATGCTCCGTTAGCGCCCACTTGTCGGCTTGCGGAACAGACAAAGTCGGACGACACGGAGGTCGTCCCTCCAGCGCCGACGCGCTCGCTCCTGCATGGAGGGCGATGCTCCATCAGCGCCCACTTGTCGGCTTTGCGCTTATCTCACCAGAAGCTTTGCGGGACGTAGATTTTGTCGCCGGGCTTCACATTTTTGTCTTTGGAGGGATCCTTTCGAACCTCTTTGACATTAATGACGGTGACCTTGCCATCGCTGGTGAGGCTCACTTTTCCCTGGTCGGCGTACTCAGTAAATCCGCCGGCAGCGGTGATCGCCCCGACGACGGTGAGATCGGCGGTGAACGGGACCCGCTGGGGAGCACGGACATCACCCATCACCTCCACAAACCTCGCGGTGTTCGGGACAGCCAATGTGATCGACGGGTTCGTGTAAATCTGCTGGGATTTGTAGCTATTTTCGACCGCGCCTTGCAGCTGGGACTGGGTTGCACCGGCGGCGCGAACTTTCCCAATGTGCGGCATGTTGATGAACCCGTCGCCATCCACCGTGTAGAGCCCGGTCACTTGGCTGATCTCCTCGGCTGGAACCCCGCCAAGGCGGATCTCAATCTGGTCGCCCGGCCGCAGCACGGCATCCTGGGCGCGCAGGAGCGGCAGGGTCAGAATAATCAGCAGTATGATTTTAGTAGGCATCGTCCGAGGTCTCCTGGTTTCCCCCCGACGGGGAGGCTGCGGCAACGACGGGATCCTTTTTCTTTTTGACCCCCTTGCGCTTCGCGTCTTTTCCGGTCTTGTGGTAATAGTTGTAGTAGCTGGTGTAGTACTCGTAGTGCTGGTCATGTCGCACATCGACGTTGTTGAGGACGACGCCTAGGATGGTGCCACCGACATTTGCAACCGCCTGCTTGACCCGCTGGAGCATGGCTCGAGGGAACCGGCGGTGTTGGACGACGACAATGGTCAGATCCATAGCGCTCGAGAGCACGGAGGCATCGCTCACGCCAAGGATCGGCGGGGAGTCGAAAAAGATGATGTCAAACCGTCCTTTCACCTCTTCGATCAGCTCAACCATGCGCTGCGAATTGAGGACCCCGACCGCGTCGGTCGGCATCTGGCCGGCCGTCATCAGATAAAGGTTGTCGATCTTGGTGAGGTGCACGACCTCCTCCAAATCGATCTCCGTCGTCAGGTAGTCGCTCAGGCCGGATTCGTTTTCGATGCCGAAAACCCGGTGCTGGGACGGGCGCCGAAGGTCGGCGTCAATGATGAGCGTTGTGTAGCCGCCCTTGGCAAACGTGTAGGCGAGATTGACGAGGGTCGTCGATTTCCCCTCCCCGGCCCCGCCGCTGATGATCGTGATCGTGTTGGCATCCGGCGATTTCCGGTTGAACTCGATGTTTGTTCGCATGATCCGGTAGGCTTCGGCATCCGGGTTGTCGTCGGTTTCATTGATCAGGACACTGATGTTTTTCGGGATCACCGCGAGCACCGGGACCTGGAGGAACGACTCGACGTCCTCCATCGTCTTCACGCTGGTATCGAGGTACTCGATGAAAAACGCGAGGCCGACGCCGAAGACGAGGCCGACGACCACCCCGAGAAGAATGTTGAGCATGACCCGGGGCCGGGCAGGGTCGTTCGCTGGAGACGGCTCGGCGCGCTCCCAAATAATCGCCGGATTCTGCGGCATCGTGCGCTCCATCGTCTCGGTCGAGAGCCGCATCTCGGCGGCTTCCAGGACGTTTTTTGCCTGGATGTAGGCGTTTTTTGCCTCGAAGTATCCTGCCGCGCGGGTCTTCGAGCTCTGCTGGCTGTCCTGGGCCTCTCCGAGCCGCGACTCGAGCTGCTTGAGCGAATCCTCGGCGATCTGGATATTTGCGGCGAGGCTGGTGCGCAGCGATTTGATCTGATCCTCCAACTGCTTCCACATGACCTCCTTTTTGGCGCGGAGCGATTTGACCGTCGGATGGTTGAGGCCGAGGCCGCTCTGCAGCATCCGGGCCTCTTCGGACGAGGCCTCTTGGTACTGCGGAAGGATTTGGGTGATCGCCGGATCCTGCACCTCCAGCGTGGTGATGCTGCGCATCACCTGGTCGTCGGTAAGCTTGGAGATCTGGTCGTATTTCGCACGCAGCGAAGAGACCCGCAACCGCTCGCTGCTAACCTGTTGCTCAACGGCCAAAAGCACGTCGTTCGCCGCATCGCGGGGGTCTTGGACGCTGTCCGGGTTCAGATCCTGAATTTTGTTCTCCGTCCGGATTTTTGCCGCCTCGTTGCGAAGGTCCTCCACTTTTTTCCGCTGTTTGGCAACCTCATCCTGAAGCTGGGTGAGCGAGCGCGAGACGAGTTGCTGCTGGTCCTCGATCCGCTTTCTCTGGTACTCGTCGGCGATGCGGTTGGCAATTTCCGAGGCCTCCTTCGGATCCGTGCTCATCACGCCGATCTGGATGAGCTCGGTGTTCCGGATTTCGCGCACGTCGATCATCTCGCGAAGTTTAAAGTACGCCTGCTCCCTGCTGGCGAGGCCGTAGGCCGTCCTCCACCGCTGCTCGAGCCCGAGCGAGTCGATCACCGGATAGAGCATCTCCTTGCGCTGGATGATCTCAAACTGGGTGGTGAGGAACCGGGGATCAAACCCCATGTCTCCCTCCCGGTTGAAGACCTTCATCAGGGTGTCGCTCTGCTTGATCTGCAACGTCACCGCCGACTGGTACTGCTTCGGCATGAAGTGCGTGACGACCGCTGCCGTGATGACAACCAGCAGGAAGACGAGAATGATGAGGGGCAGCCGGACCCGGATGACCCGCCAGTAGTCAAGAAAATGCAGCTTGAGTTCGCCGCTGTCGTTATTTGTCATGGATCAAAAAAAGGGAAATCAACGTCGTGTCCAATGGGGGATACTTCCGAAGCTAGCACAGGGATGGGGAGATCCGCAACCATGTTATCTCAACCTCTTCGATTCGGGCGCATCTCCGTCTCCTGCAAATCGACAAAAATGCTCCCCTGGACCGTGGCATGGGCATCTTGCCCATGCGAAAAACAATCCAGTAAGACATGGGCTGGAGGCCCATGCCAGTGCGCTGCGAAGCTGCGCACTCCTTCGGGGTGGAAGACCCCGACCATCGGCCGCCGTTGGGCTGGTGAGAACTTGAAGTAACCGCGTCGCCGTGAGGCGAGGTGGAGAGCAACGGAAAGAACCTGAACGACCG
>JBGTAT010000252.1:0-4917 GCA_041749755.1 Terrimicrobiaceae bacterium
AAAACCGGGCTTCGCCTTGAGGAATCTTGTTTGGAGTTCCGCCTTTAGGGAGCTGGCGATTGAGGCGGCAGCCCGAAAGGCACCGCCTAACCACGTGGCCGTGGGAGCGGCCCGGGGAGATCTTGCGAAGCAAGACCCCACAGGGGCGACACGAGCGGGAGCGAGGGAGTCAACGCGGAACTCCGAACCCGGAAGCTCTCTGCCTGACAGACGTGCAACTTTCGGAGATCCGCCCTGCGCGGGAATTTTCTCCCAGGGCGGGCCCGGCTACTTGCTTCCCGGCTTGACCGCCTCGGTCCCGCGGAGGTCGTCGGGGATGTTGTCGGCGGAAAACGTTTCGACGTTCATCTGGACGAGCGACACGAACGGGCATCCGAAATCCGGCAGGTTTCCGCCGCTGCGGTCGACGATCGATCCGGCGGCCGAGACGATCCCGCCGTGGTCGCGCACGATCTGGATCGTCTCCTGCACCCGGCCCCCGCGTGTGACGACATCCTCCGCGACGAGAAACCTCTCGCCGGGTTTGATCGTGAACCCCCGCCGTACGACCAGCCCGCCCGCGCCATCTTTTTCCGCAAAGATGTGGCGCTTCCCGAGGTGGCGGGCGACTTCCTGCCCGACGATGATTCCGCCGACCGCCGGCGAGATCACGGTCGTCGCGTCATGCTTGCCGAGCTCGTCGGCGAGCCATCCGCAGACGCGCGAGGCGATCGCCGCATCCTGAAGCAGGAGGGCACATTGAAAAAATTCGCGGCTGTGCAAGCCGCTGCGTAAAATAAAGTGCCCGTTCAGCAGGGCGCCGGTCTGACGAAACAGCTCTAAAACTTCACTCATGGTCGGGAGGATGCCCTCAGTTCGGCATCAGGTCGAGGCCTTTGAGCGTGTTCTCGTCGAAGCGGCCAGTCTGGCGGAAGCCGGCACTTTTCTGCCAGACATTCAGCGCGGCGACGAGCCCGCCATTCGGCATGCCATCCTCCGGCCCGGAGTAGTAGCCGAGAAGCTTAAGGTTTTTCTGAGCCTGCCGGACCGCCGCCACCTGGAGCTCGGGCCCCACGGAAATGTACGGGCCGCCTTTGAAGATGTCGGCGATCGCCACATAAGCAGGCATCGGCGCCGATCCCTGGATTCCCAGATTCTGGAGCGTCTGGCGGTTGAGCTCTCCGGTGACCTTCAGGTTCTCGGCGATCTGATACCGCCGGATCGCCGCGCTCGTCTGGCTCCCCATCTGGCCGTCGGATGTCCCTTTGTAAAATCCGAGCTGGGTGAGCTTCTTCTGCGTGGCCAGGACGGTCTCATCCGCGCGCAGGGCGGTCGGGACGGCGATCAGGATCAGGGCGAGGGCGAGGAGTCGGATCATGCGTCGGCTTTAACGGAATTTCCGCCGCAAGGCAAGGTCAGGGGCGTCGCTTCATCACAATCATCTCGGCATCGATGCCGATGATCGTCTGCACCCAGCGGCGGACGTAGCCCGGCTGGAAAATCGGCATGTACGTCGGGTAGGAGACGTACGAGACGTTCTGGTTGCAATTGTTCCCCCTCCCGTTGTTGACCGCGACGACCGGCCCGGGAACGGGGACCCAGTCGGTGCGCGGCGGGACCTCGGTGTAGTTCACCTGCTGCTTCGAATCGGCATTTTTCAGGATCACGGCATCTGCGCCGTTGGCGCGCGCGTTGTACACCATGCTCTCGCGCATGAACCTCCACCCAAGGTCGGAGCGGAACGCGAGCCGCCCGATCACCCGGTACGGCCGGTCGGGAGCCTTGCCCAAAATTGGAATCGGGACGTCCTTCGGCTTCGGAGGAAAAACGTCGGTCGTGGTCGGAAAATAAAATTGTGAGGTCGACGAGACCGAAGCGCACCCGGTCAGGATGGCGATCGCCGCACAGGACAAAAGCAGCTTTGAATAAACCGTCATCATGGGCGTTACTGTAAGCGAACACCTATGAAACTCAAACTCGCACTTGCCGCCATCACGCTCGCCTGCTCGACCGCTGCCCAGGCCGGGCCGGGAATCGTCATCCAGTTCGGATCGGGAGGGGGCGGCTGCAACCAGCGCCCGGTTTACTGTCCGCCGCGCCCGGTGTATTACCAGCAGCGCCAGGTCTGCCAGCCCTACTACCAGCCGCCGGTCGTCTATTACAACCAGGGACAATGCTCCACAGGCACCCGCTTCAGCAACGTCTCCGGCTTTGTCAACGGCAGGCAGGGAGTCATCCAGGTTTCGCAGCCGATCTATCCGGTCCAGCCGGTAAACGTGTATCGCGGGAACAACTTCCGCTGGAGGTAATTTCCCCCTCGGGCTGTTGGCGCGGGAGGCGGCTCCCGGCCAATGGCCTCACTGGCCGCGAAAAACGGGCGGACGCTTCTCGTGAAACGCCGCGATCCCCTCGGAATAGTCTGCGCTGTCGTAAACCTCCCGCCGGATCGACTGGATCAGCTCAAACGTCTCTGCCGCGAGCGGCAGACCGCTCGAAAGCAGGCGGAACTGGCGCTTGAACGACCGGATCGCCAAGGGTGAGTTGTTCTGGATTTTTGCCGCGAGCCGCCGGGTGAACCCGACGATCTCGCACGAGGGGACAAGGTGGTTCAAGATCCCCAGGTTGAAGCTGTCCTGCGCGGTGATCGGCTCCGCCGTGAAAAACATCTCCTTCGCCTTGTTGAGGCCAAGGAGATTGATGAAATGGATCAGGCCCGACGGGTTGTACGGGATGCCGATCTTTGCCGGGGTCATGGCAAAGCTTGCCGTCTCATCGCCGATGAGGATGTCGCAAGAAAACGTGAGGTCGCAGGCTCCGCCCCAGACGCTGCCCTGAACCATTGCAAGAACTGCTCCCGGGTATTCCTGAATCCGCCTCAGGAGGGACTCGAGCGGGCCGGCATACGGGAGAGGATCCCTCCCGGGCTTCGGCAGTTCGTTCACATCGTGCCCGGCCGACCACACCTTCGATCCTTCGGGGGAGCGTAGCACCACCACGATCACCCGCTCCTTCTCAAATTCCTCCAGCGCCTGAAGAATCTCGGCGACCGCCGCCCCGCTCAGACAATTCCGCTTGGCCGGGTTGATAAATGTGATCGTTCCGATTCCTTCCGAGATCTCCGCGTCGATGAGGGGCATGCGACGGATCTCACCACCCCACCGCCAGGATTGCAAAGAAAACACTTCGTGAGGCACTTTTTGCATCACGTTCGCGACATGGAAACACTTCACCTGCGGTATAAATTCCTTAGGAATGCGAACCTCCCACTCGACAAGCGGCTGGGGCGGGTCATATTTCTGCGCGGCATGAGAAGCGCTCTGAACAACGTGGTCCGGGACATCCTTCGTTCTTACGAGGTGGTGGGCGGACTGAATAATACGGACGGCCACAATCTGCCCTCGAAGCGGGCGCTGGAGGAGATCTGCCAGCGGATCCTGCAGGTGCTGTTCCCGGGGTTCCACGATGACAAGCCGATCCACCAGAGCGATTTGGGGGACCTGACCGCGCAGCGGGTGGGCGAGCTTGCGACGGCGCTGGAGGACCAGATTGCGAAGAGCTTGCAGGTGGTCGATCCGGCGTGCCCGAAGGCCCGTGCGCGGGAGGTGCTCCTGCGCCTGCTCGGAGCCCTGCCGGGGGTTCGCGAGCTGCTCCGCACGGACATCGCAGCGGCTTACGAGGGGGATCCGGCTGCCCTGAGCACGGAGGAGATCATTCTTTCTTACCCATTCCTGGAGGCGATTGCGATCCAACGCACGGCACATCTTCTCTATTTGGAGGAAGTTCCGCTGCTCCCGCGGATGATGACCGAGTGGGCGCATGCGCGGACCGGGATCGACATCCATCCGGGAGCGCAGATTGGGGAATACTTTTTTATCGATCACGGGACGGGAGTGGTGATCGGCGAGACGTGCCAGATCGGGGCGCACGTGAAGCTTTACCATGGGGTGACGCTGGGAGCCCGGAGCTTTGCGAAGGACGACGGCGGAAATATCGTCAAGGGCGGGAAGCGGCATCCGAACGTCGGCGAGCGGGTGACGATCTACCCGAACTCGACCGTGCTCGGCGGCGAGACGACGATCGGGGCCGGCTCGACAATCGGGGCCAACGTATTTTTGATGCACAGCGTGCCGTCCGGTTCGCTGGTCGTCTATGAGGAGACGCAGCTGAAGATTTTGGACAAGGCGCAAAGGCCTTTGGCCTCCGAGATCGAATGGTTTATCTAGACTACAACGCGACGACGCCGGTGTGCCCGGAGGCGCGGGAGGCGATGCTGCCATTTCTGGACGGGGAGTTTGGAAACCCCTCCTCGATCCATGCGGCCGGGCGCCGCGCCCGGGCGGCGGTTGATGATGCCCGCGACGCCATGGCCGGGGTGCTCGGCGTGCGCGCGCACGAGATCATCTTTACGGGCGGGGGCACCGAGTCGTGCAATCTCGGGGTCATCGGGCTGGCCCGGGCGCATGCACCGAAGGGAAAGCACCTCATCACTTCGGCCATCGAGCATCACGCGGTGCTCCACGCCTTTGAGTACCTGAAACATTTTGAGGGGTTCGATGTGGATATCCTGCCGGTGGACCGCGAGGGGGTCGTGGCGCTGGAATCTCTGGAAGAGGCTGTTCGGCCGGACACGACGGTCGTGAGCGTGATGCATGCGAACAACGAAACCGGCGCGCTGCAGCCGGTCGCCGGGCTCGCGGAATTCTGCCGCGAGAAGGGCCTCTTTTTCCACACCGACGCGGTCCAGACCTTCGGAAAGATTCCTGTGAAAGCGCGCGAGCTCGGGGCCTCCGCCCTGTCGATTGCCGCGCACAAGTTTCATGGCCCCAAGGGTGTCGGGGCGCTCTTTCTGGACTCCGGTATCGCGCTCGCCCGGACCGCGCACGGGGGGGCACACGAAAACACCCGGCGGCCGGGCACGGAAAATGTGGCGGGCATCGC
>JBGTAT010000253.1:0-1817 GCA_041749755.1 Terrimicrobiaceae bacterium
TTTCTGCCGCAGCTGAAAATTGCTGACGACCAGCCGACGGTGGATCAGGCTGGCGGCGATTTCCAGCGACTCCCATCCGCGTTCGTTCCAGCGGGCGCCGTGGGCGACAAGCCGCAGCGAGGCCTCGGCATCGGCGAGCCGCTCGAGCTTTCCGCGGAACGTAAGCCGCGCTTCCGCGAGGTTGCCATCCGCCCGGCCCTCGACCCCGGCCAAAGCGGCGAGCTTGTCGATCGGGATGTTGGAGGCCCACGCCGCAAAATCGATGCTGCCCTCCTGATCGGCCGCGTCCGCGCGAAGGGATCCGCCGAAGCAGTTGGCCGTGAGCGAAAGGCCGGCGGCGCGAAGCAGGTCAACGGAGAGGTTTTCGATCAGGACGCCAGGCACGACCTCCATCCCGGCAAGCCAGAGGGTTCCGTCCTTCCACGCCGTCTGCGCGCTCAATGGGCCAAGCACTCGGGTTCCACCCTCGGATTGAATCGCGACCCCCTCGACCGCCAGCTTGCCGGCCTCGCCCTCGCTCAGCCGAAGATGAACTCCTCTGAGCGAAAGCTTCTGGAGATCCCAAATGAGGTCCAAGGTCGGCACCCCGATGGTCAGGCTTTTCGGGATCCAGCGCAGGACGTCCTCCGGCCGCCCGGACTCTGGCCAGGGCGCGGATGTAAAATCCCAAACCCCGCTGATGCCCTCGATCCGGGCGTCACGGATGAACCGGCCATTTTCCGAAAACATGCTGCCCAAGCCATTCCAATGCCACTCGATCCGGCCGATCTCCATCGCGGTCAGCCGTCCGCTTCCCGGGGCCGAACTCACCGATGCCCCGGCGACCACGACCGGGCCGTCGAGCCGGACGACCAGCTCGTCGGCGGAAAACAGGAGGCCGTTTGCCGCGCATTGCGATGTGAGGACCTTGAGCGCCACCCAGGAAAGGACCGGCGAGTGCCCGAGCCAAACCGCCAACGCAAGCACAGGCAGAAGCCAGAGCTTGCGGAAAAGCGATTTCGATCGGCGCGGGCCAGGTGGGTCGTCAGGCATGAACTCGAGAGACTACGCAGGTTTTACGGCTGCAATCCAGTTCCGCCTTTCTCTTCTCGCGGACCCGCTGAGCCTTGGATCTCATGGCCCGCCAAAAGCGGGAAGGCAAAGATGAGGGGAATCCCGGCCAGCAGGAGAAAGCCAGCAACGAGGAGGGCATTCGGGATCCCGATCCCGTCGGCCAGCCATCCGTTAAAAGCGCTCCCGAGGCCGAGGCTGCCTTGAAAAAACATGAGGTAAAACGACATGGCCCGGCCGCGCACCGCCTCCGGGGCGGCCAGTTGGACGGCCACGTTGAGCTGCACGAGCACCGCGACCCACGACATCCCACCGAGGAAAAGCGCGGCCACCACGACGGGATAGTGCCGGGAAATCCCGAGGGTCAGAAATACGGCGGCGAGCAGGACGGTCGCCGGCGCGATGATGCGGTCCGGATGGTGGCGTCCGCGCAGGCCCGGGAGGAGTCCGGAAATCGCGACCGAACCCAAGCCGAAGGCGGTGAGCAGCGAGCCGTATCCAACCGCCCCGGCGCCGAGCTGCTCCCGGGCCAGGAGCGGGAGCACCGCCCAGACAGCACTTCCGGCAAACGCAAAGGCCGAGACGCGGAGCATCGGCGCGCGCATCTGCGGCGAGCGGATCACAAACCAAAACCCCTCTTTCAAACCCGCCCAGACGGCCTGATCAACTTTTTTCCGGGGCGGACGCTTCCAGCCGGTCAGGACAAGGATCGTGCCCAAAAACGAGACGGCGTTCAGAAAAAACACGGTGGCCGGGCCGGTGGCGGC
>JBGTAT010000254.1:0-5911 GCA_041749755.1 Terrimicrobiaceae bacterium
GGATGAAGCGGCCGGAATTCATGCGGCAGCCTGTCTGAGGGGGCTCCAGAATTCAAATGCGTCACATCGATTTCGTCACGCAAGCCGCTCATTTTATGAATCTTCCAAAACTTCATCAGTCAGTTAACCGGACACCCGTGATGTTGGTTGGTTGGGAGTCAGCGTATAACAAGATTCATGTCGGAATGTCCGTCATGTCACACAGTGACGATCTTGATTTGAAACTCGATGAGGTCATTCACCAGATGCCCGGCGAGTCGCTTGAAAAACCGACCCGATCCGTAGATGACTCCCCATTGGGTCCTGTCGATTTGGAACGAGGCTTGTGCCGCCGCTTTTCCATCCGCAGTCACGCCTGCCTCGGCCTCAAAAACAATCGGGTGTGTCTCACCCCGCAAGCTGAGGTCTGCGGTGATGCGGATGCTGGCCGCCCCCTCCGAACCAATCACTTCCGTGTGGGTGATCACAAGACGAGCCTCGGGGAACCGAGCCACATCAAAGAAATCATGATCCTGTAGGTGGTTCACAATCACATCGTGAACCGGAGTTCCTGCAAGATCGGTACAGGTGAGTCGGGTGAGGTCGAGGATGAACTCCCCGCCGGTGAGTTTCCCGGCATCGCAGTCGATTGCCCCACTTTTGATCGCCACAGTGCCCCAGTGCTTGTTCAGCAGGTTGCGGCCGATCCACTCCACCCGGCTCTCCGAAAGATCGACGGCCAGCCGTCCATTGGGTGCTGTTGGCTGACAGGGAGGCGGTGCTAGAGACTGAATTGGAAGGCCTGCTTCCACCCATTCCTCAAAGCCACCTTCTAAAATCAACAGATCGGAAAACTCTGCCCGTTCAAGCTTTTCAAAGGCCATTCTCGCCTCCTGACTCGATCTCGAAGCGCCTACAATGATGATGCGTTGTGATTTGTCTGTAACCTGCGAGGCGAGGCGCTCGTGAAAAGCCACCTCGAAGACACAGTTATTGAGTGCGGCGGCAATCTGGGCTGCCGAGAAGTCGTCGGCAAGTCGCACATCAAGGACAATAGGGGGGGATTCGGAAAGGAGTTCTGTTTGAAGCTGGGTCGGTGAAAGGGTTTTCATTTGTGCGAATTAATTGGGTAGTCTGTTTCTTAGTATGTTGTTTTCAGATTGGTTTTTCTTTGCCGAACGTCCGCGATGACCGATCACCACTTGCTTTTGGCGTGGCTCCTGCGAACGCAGGATGCATGACAAAAGTGCCGAAGGCATGGTGATTCGGTCCATCGCCCTGTTCGCATTATTTTTTGGAGTCGATGTCGAAAAGCCATCCGATCGCACCCTTGACCTTCTGCAAATCCGCATCCGGCAGGCGTCCAATCATCCGCTTGAGTTCGTGATGCTGTATGGCTTGCATACCCTGCACATTTACATAGCTCGACTCGTGCAGAAACTTTGGCTTCCCGATGGATACTTCATACTCGCTGTCGCGGCTGGACGTCGTAATCGGTGCGCAGACGGCAAGGGCACGCGGCGCATCTTCATCGCGCCGGGAAACGACGAGCATGGGCCTCGTCTTGGCTGCCATGCCAAGATCAACCAGATACACCTGCCCTGGCTCAGTCGTCATACACAAAATCAAGCGCGGACTGACGAATGGCAACCGGCAAAAGGACGTCTGAGTTGTCCTCCTTCAGGCGTAGATCAAAGGGGAGCCCCTTGTGGCGGCGGACCTGATGCAGGAATATTCTGATTGCATCGGTTGTAGTCAACCCGAGCTCATGCAGGATCAGCTCGGAATCCCGCTTGAGGCGGTTGTCTACTCTGGCACGGACGTATGATTCTTTGACTGGCATGTCCGAATGTAGTCTCAACGTGCTACGTGACGCAAGGTATATTTTCTGCGAACGTCCGCTGTCACCTGCTCCCACTTGTCTCGCCGGTCACTTCAAAGTGCACCACCTCGGGTCACCTATTTAAAATTCAAAGTGCACCACTTCGGACGCGATTTTTTTAGTTCATTTTCTGGCTGGTGGCAAGCGGTTGATTGGTGGAGGCGAGCGGCATGCTTTTCAGTCGCGGGCTGATGCTGTTCCCCTTAGAGGAGGGGTGCGGGGAACCGTGGTTCCCTGCGTCGTGTTAGTTTCCGGCCGGGAGGCCGCACTTTTTTTCTCGGCGCGATCCGTTGGCGGCGAGGTTTCATCGGCAGAGGAGCGTTCCTGAGTGCTTTGCTGGAGCCGGTAGCTGCGTCCGGTGATGGGGATGATTTCCGCATGGTGGAGCAGGCGGTCGAGGATGGCGCTGGCGGCGGGGACGTCGCACAGGAGCTTGCCCCATTCCTCGATGGGGCGGTTGGAGGTCATGAACGTGGAACGGTTTTCGTAGCGGCGCATGACGATTTCCAGAAGGATTTCCCCGCTCTTGGGCGGCAGGACTTTGAGTCCCATGTCATCGATGATGAGCAGGTCGGGCTTGAGGTAGCGGGCCAACATGCGCCCCACGCCGGCCTCGGTTTGTTCGGCGAGGAGTTCGCGCACCAGATCAAATACCGAGCGGTAGAGCACGAGGAACCCGGCCCGGATCGCCTCGGCTCCGATGGCTTGGGCGAGGTGGCTTTTTCCGACTCCGGGCGGCCCCACCAGGAGCACATCGCGCTTCTGGCGCACGAACTGGCAGGTGGCCAGTTGGTAAATCCTGCCGCGCGGAACCGAGGGATTGAAGGAGAAGTCGAAGTCTTCGAGGTTTCGCGTGTCCCGGAAGCATGCGGCTTTGTTGCGGCGCCCGACCTGGCGGGAGGCCCTCACATCGAGCTCATCCTGGAGCACGAGTTCCAGGAACTGGCTGTAGGGCAGCCGGTTGGATTCGGCTTCCTGAAGCCGAAGCTCCAGGCTGCCCATCAGCCCCGAGAGCCTGAGGTTCTGCGCGTGTCGTTTAAGGATTTGATGGTTCATAGTTGTTGATAAATTCTCCGTAGACTCCGAGGTCACGGATCAGCGGATGGCTCTCTTGGAATGCGAGTTCCTCCTGCCGCTGGCCGGGCGTGCCCAGCAGCCGCTTGATGTCTTGGAGGCGTTTGAGCCCGCCTGCCACCGCCTGCTCGCAGGCTTGGTTCACGGAGGCGGAGGCGTGCGTTTTTCTCAGACCCCAGAGCCCCATGATCGAGCGCAGCGCCTCCGGTCCGCGTCTGTCCACCGAGCCCTGCGCCCACTGCTGGCACGAGCGGCCCAGCATCCCGACCCGTTCGACCCAGAAGCGGCAGGAGGCGAGCACCGGGCGGCTCATGCCCGCACATCCCAGCGTGCGGCTGAACTTCCCGGGCTCCAGTCGCGTGTGCATTTGCACCTGCTCCCGGCGCTCGTTGAAGATGCGCACGACCCGGCCATCCCAACGCGCCCAGACCTTGTTGCCAATATACTCCGGCGGCACCTCGTAATACGAGCGGACCACTTCCACAAAGCTGTCCCGCCCCACCGTGCGCACGGCTTCCTGATAGCTCGGAAAAAGCGATGCGGGCAGCGGCTGCAGATGTGCGCGTTCCTCCTCAAAAAGCGCTCCCACCTGCTTGCAAGTCGTTCCGTGGATGCGCTTGTCGGCGACATGGGTTTCCCAGTGAGAGAGATGGGCGTTCTCCGCTCCCACCGATTTGAACTCGTGCCCTTTGAGCCCGTTGTTTTTCACGTATTTCACCCCGCTCTCCACCTTGCCTTTGTGCTGGGGGATCGCCGGGCGGCACGGCATCACGCTCACCCCGTAATGCCGACAGAAGTCCGCCAACTTCGGGTTGATCTCCGGGTCATACCAATCCGCTTTCAACACCGCCGCCTTCAGGTTATCCAGGTTCAGAACCGTCGGAACCCCGCCAAAATAGCGGAACGCATTTTCCAGACACCGCAAAAACGTCTCCGTGTCCTGCCTCATCACCGCCTCGCTATACCCTTTGCGCGAATAGCTCAGCACCATCCGAAACACCCAGCTCCTCCTCCTGCGGGCCTCCGCGTCTTCGATCATTGCCCCCGCACCAAAATCCACCTGCACCTCTTCTCCGGGCTCGCACTCGATGCGCCAAACCCGCTTCGGCTGCCGGGCTTTGAGCTTCCCTACGTAGCGCTTCACCGACTGGTAGGAGGCCTTGAACCCATGCCCGGTCACCAGATCCTGGTAAATCCTTTGCGCGCTCAGCCCCCTGCCAACTTTCTCCTCAATCACCGCTCCGTGCCCCGCGCACTCGCTGCGCACTTTCGTTGCAGCGGTCCCTTTTTTTGCCACAACAACCTCCAGCGAGCCGGGGGTCACTTCCCTGGTGCACTTTGAATCGCCCTCCGCGCCGGGGGTCACCTGCCTGGTGCACTTTGCCGCATGCCGGGCCACTGTGCGCCGGTTCAATCCCAGCTCCTCCGCTATCCGCCGCTGCGACCACCCCTTCTCATAAAGACTTCGTATCGTTTCTTGTTTGTTCACTTTCAGGACGTTTGACATGGCCCCCATCCAACCCCCTTTTCAGGGGCTCAAACAGGGACCTGATTTCCGTCCGAATAGTGGTGCACTTTGAAAGTAACTTTAGGTGACCCGACCCGGTGCACTTTGGGCGTCCGGCGTCACACTTGCTTTTGACACCAAAGGCTGCTCCGCAGCCGACGTGCCAAAAGTGCCGAAGGCATGGTAGTTAGGTGCATCGGCCCGTTAGGCATTATGCTTTTAGAAGAGTAGCAATAAAGGAATTCGTCGTGGTGACTGTCACGCCCATATTCTCCATATCTTGCATATTCGCCCTGTGAATTTCAGGATCTGCCGCAGTAATTGCATCTTCCAAAGCAATCACATTGTAGTCATAGGCTATGGCGTCGGTAACAGTGCATCGAATGCAATTCGGCGTTTGGACCCCGCACACTACAACAGATGAAACTGCCAATCGAGTCAAAAGCATCTGGAGATCGCTTTGAAAAAATGCACTGAAGCGCGCTTTGTATATTTGATGTTCATTGCATCGAGCTTCCAGTTCATGGATTAGTTGCGCTCCTTCTGTGTGTCGAACCAAGAATGGCTCTTTGTGGAATTGCTTCAATCGAAACTTCTCAACATCTATACCGTCTGAGCGATGAACGCGAAGGCAATGAATTATCGATATATTTTTGGTTCGGCATGCCGCCAACACACGCTGGATCGCAGGAACTATTGAAATTCCTGTAGGAACGATATGCTTAAGCACATCGTTTTGCATATCGATGGTTAACAGGGCGGTGTTTTGTAATATCATAGTGTGATTTCGGAAAGTATTTGTTTTGCCTAACGTCCCCCATCACCTATCCCTGCTTGCTTATGGCGCATTTCCTGCGCAAGCAGGAAATGTGACATAAGTGCCGCAGGCACAGGGATTAGGTGCATGGGCTCGTTAGGATTATTTTTTCTTTGTTTGCTTGGCAAGTTCACAGGAGGATGGCGGCTTGGGCGGAAGTTCGTTCAGATAAGTGCTTATATCTTCCGGCATCTGGAGACCCCACTGGTCACGGTATTCCTTCACAGAATAGAGCAATCGGATATCTCCCGGTTCTTTATATTCAAAGCCCCGATACCAGTTTGCGATCAATTCCAAGCTCTTTTCGCGGTCAGCAAGAACTGCTTTTGTATCTCCGTCGCGAAGAAGCCGTGAGTGCTTGATAGCTTCGATTGCCTGAGCGCTGACGAAACTCTTGAGAAGAGCTTGTGTATTGCTTCCAATCCAAAAATACATTGCCGTGCCGCCAATAGCTGCCCCTGCAATCAGTAACGTGAATCCAATGACCGCCGGTATAAGGTGTTTGCGTTGCATCATTGCTGTCCAAAATAAATGGAACCTGGACAAGAGGGTTTGATTTCATCGGGCTCAGGAGGCCGCAAAAGGGTATTTGGGAGGATCTGCCCCCCGTCTTTTCTTTGTAAAATCTGCATGCTGTCCAAATTATGCGAGG